>CAKZVN010000135.1 GCA_937922105.1 uncultured Litorilinea sp. | reverse complement strand
AGGAGAATCACCATGGCGAAAGCCGTTCTTTGGCGCGCTGCCCTGCTCGGCCTAGGCCTCGCGCTGTTCACCGCTGCCTGCGCCGCCCCCGTGGCGGCTCCGTCCGCACCACCCCCCGACGACGGGCTGGTCATTACCATCCTGACGCCCGCCGCAGGCAAGGAAACCGCTACCCTGGTTGTCCAGGTCACCGATCGCGATGGCGCGCCCGTCACCGACGCCACCGTCGCGCTGGAGGGCGACATGAACCACGCCGGTATGGTTCCGGTGATCGCGGACGCGGTCACCGACGATGCCGACGGTGTCGCCGACGGGCGCTATACCCTGCCCTTCCGCTTCACCATGTTGGGCGACTGGATTCTCACCGTCACGGTCACGCGCGACGATGGCAGCACCGCCACGCGCACCATCAACGCCCAGGTGCGCGACGATGCCGTCGCGATCGAGGGCGCACCCGCTGTCGCTGCGCACGATGAGCACGCCGAGGATGAGCACGCGCATGACGGCAAGCACGCCGAGGTTGTCCACATTCACGACGTGCGTGCGCGCCCCGCGCCGCTGGTAGGCGGCAACAGCGCGGTCTACTTCCTACTGCATAACCCCACCGACGAACCGGTTACGCTGATCGGCGGCTCGACCCCGGCGGCAGCCCGCGTCGAGATTCACGAGACGGTCATGCAAGACGGCGTGATGCGCATGCGCGAGCTGGCAGACGGTCTCACCGTCGCCGCGGGCGAGACCGTCGCGTTGGAGCCGGGCGGTCTGCATGTCATGTTGATCGATCTGGTGAAGGCGTTGGAAGTGGGTGACGAGTTGGAACTGACCCTGGTCTTCGACACCGGTGAGGAGATCGTCACCCAGGTGCCGGTGAAACCCATCGAGGGGTCCACCGGCGGGCATCGCCACTAGGCCGTCAGCCTGCTTCAACAGGTGTTGTCAGTCGCCGGAGGCTAAGGCCCCCGGCGACTGTTCAGCCTCCCGTGGGTTAGACCGCGCGCCGCAAGTGAAGCATGGGCCTGCCATAGAGAACGAACGCGCGCGCGGCGCCGAAGCCATGCCGGTGATAGAAGCGTCGCGCGCCGTCATTGCCTGCGTCCACCGTAACCTCCAGCGTGCGTACCCCGCGTGCCCGGCAATCATCCAGCAGCCGTGCCAAGAGCCGTGCGCCGATACCCCGGCTGCGCCAAGCCGGCTCCACCATGATCGCCAGCAACTCGGCAGCGGGCTGCTCGGACCTGCGCGCCGCCGCGTCGTTGCGTACCAAGAGCGGATAGAGCAGAGTCTGTGCGGTGCGCCCCAACAGCGCCGGGTGCCGCGCCAACTGCGCCAGGAGCGGCGGCAGCAGCGTGCCCAGCCGCGTCGTGCCGATCTCCACAAAGAGCCGGCCCACGCCCACCGTCGCAGCCACAAAGCCGCGCGGGGCAGCATCGCCGTCCAGCGCAACCCAGCCGAAGCCTGCGCGCGTCGACGGCAGCGCGGTGTAGAGCGCGGTCAATACGCCCGGCCCCAGGCTGCTGAGAAAGGTCCCCGGTTGGCCCGCCAGATGCAGGGTTGCGGCATGGGCCGCGTGGCGTGGTTCCAGCGCGGCGATCACAAAGGCGGGCGGCAACTCGCCGCCCGCCCGCGTTCCCTCCGCGACCATCAGTCGCGCTTGAACTCGCTATAATCCGGCTCGTCGAAGTCGCTGACGCCCTTGCCCGCCACCTTGAGCATCCCTGCCACCTTAAGCGGCAGACCGAACAGGCGGATGAAGCCGTGCGCGTCAGCTTGGTTATACACGTCGTCGGCGTCGAAGGTCACATAATCCTCGCGATAGAGGCTATAGGGACTCTTGCGCCCTGCCAAAATGACGTTGCCCTTATAGAGCTTGAGCCGCACATGGCCCGTTAAGTTCTGCTCGGTAACGCGCACAAAGGCATCCAACGCCTCGCGCAGCGGCGTGAACCACTGCCCGTTGTAGACCAACTCGGCATAGCGCAAGCCCACCTGCTGCTTATAGTGCAACGTCTCGCGGTCCAGGCAGAGCTGCTCCAGCGCGGCGTGCGCCTTGTAGAGAATCGTGCCGCCGGGCGTCTCATAGACCCCGCGGCTCTTCATCCCCACCAGCCGATTTTCCACAATGTCGACACGCCCGATGCCGTGCTTGACGCCCAGCGCGTTCAGTTCCTCCAGCAAGCCCACCGGCCCGCGCGCCACGCCGTTGATGCGTTCCGGGATACCGCGGCGGAAATAAAGTTCCACATACTCCGGCTCGTCGGGCGCATCCAGCGGGTCGGTGGTCCACTCGAACATATCCTTGGGCGGCTCGTTCCACGGGTCCTCCAGCGGGCCGCCCTCGTTGCTCAGATGCCATAGGTTGCGGTCCTGGCTGTAGATGCGCTCCGCGGTTGCCTTGACCGGCACATTGTACTCGGCTGCGTACTCCAGCGCGTCCTTGCGCCCGCGGATATTCCACTCGCGCCAGGGCGCGATGATGCGCAGGGTGGGGTTGAGCGCCATCACCGTCAACTCAAAGCGCACTTGGTCGTTGCCTTTGCCCGTCGCACCGTGGGCGACCGCGTCCGCGCCCTCCATCTCCGCCACTTCCACCAGCTTCTTGGCGATCAACGGACGCGCCATGGACGTACCCAGCAAGTAGTCGCGCTCATAGATCGCGCCCGCCTGCATGGTGGGAAAGACATAATCGGTGAGGAACTCGGCGCGCAAGTCCTCGATGTAGACCTTGCTCGCTCCCGATGCCAACGCCTTAGCCTCCAGCCCCTCCAGCTCGTCGGTCTGGCCCAGGTTGGCGCAGAAGCAGATAACTTCACAGTGGTAATTGTGGATCAACCAGGGCACGATAATACTGGTGTCCAAGCCGCCCGAATAGGCGAGGACACACTTCTTGACAACCGGTTTGGCGCTACTGCTCATGGGGTCTCCTCACAATGCTGGGAAATAGGTCTGGACGGACTCGCGTCGGCGGGCGGTTCGATACCAATCGAATGCGTCCCCCTAGAGTCCGCAACAATGGAACAAGGCAACAAAAAACGCCACCCGGCGACCGGTGTGGCGTAAACGGAAGCAGACTCGTGGACCTACGGCAGTTGCCGCAACACCGTAGATCGCCGCGTGTCCGGTGACACAGGCTAGACCCTGCTTCCCAAGAACGTCCTTGTGCGCTGGGACATCGTCCTCGACAGTCCTTCTCACTGGGCGCGTCTGTGCGCGCCAAAGCCCATTCTGCTGCACAGCATACTCGAAAGCCCTGCGAAAGTCAAAAGCGTTCGTTCCCTACAAATGCGGGCAGGCCTCGCGGATCACGCCCGTCACGAACTCGATCTCGTCCAGCGTGAGCGACGACGCCGAGGGCAAGTATAGCCCGTCGCGACAGAGCCGCTCCGCCACAGGGTAGCGCTGCCCCTTGAATGCATTCCAGTACACCGGCTGGCAGTGCATGGGAATGAAGAACGTGCGCGTCTCGATGCCGTTCTCCGCCAGCACCGCGCGCAACTCGTCTCGGCTGAGACCATAGGCCTGCTTGTCCACCAGAATCCCGTACATCCAAAAGACATTCTTGGCCCACTCCGCTTGTCGCGGTGTGGTAATGCCGGGAATCCCGTACAGCCTGCATGAGTACTCGCCCGCGTTGGCACGCCGCGCCGCCACAAACTTGTCCAGCTGCTCCACTTGCGCCAGCCCCACCGCAGCCTGCAAGTTGGTCATGCGATAGTTGAAGCCCACATACTTGTGCCAGAAGTGGCGTTCGCTGCTGAAAGCGTGGTCGCGCAGATTCCACGCCAGCCGCGCCAACTCGCGGTTGTCGGTGGTGATCATGCCGCCCTCGCCGGTGGTGATGATCTTGTTGCCGTAGAAGCTGAAGCCCGCGGCATCGCCCAGGCTGCCGGCGCGGCGTCCCTTATACTCGGCGCCGTGCGCCTCGGCGGCGTCCTCGATCACCGTGATGCCGTGGCGCTGCGCCAACTCCATGAGCGGGTCCATGTCCACCGGATGACCGTAAATGTGCACCGGCACAATCGCTTTGGTGCGCGGCGTGATCTTGGCGGCGACCTGCTCCACGTCCATCTGCCAATAGTCCGGCTCGCAATCCACCAAAACCGGCGTCGCGCCGCAATAGGTGACCGCGTTGATGGTCGCGATCATGGTGAAGGTGGGGACGATCACCTCGTCACCCGGCTCCAGGCCCAGCGTCGCCATCGCCAAGTGCATGGCGACCGTGCCATTAGCGCAGGCAATACCGTAGCGCGCGCCGCAATAGGCGGCAAAACTCGCCTCGAAATCGCGGATAAAACTACCTGCCGACGAAATCCAGTTGGTCTCCACCGCTTGCTGGATGTACTTGAGTTCGTTGCCGCCCAGCGTCGGCTCGCACACGGGGATGACCGTGCGCCGCACGCGGTGGTCAAACGACGGAATGGTTTGATAACTGAGGCGCACCACCGGGTCGGCGGCGGGGATAATCTCCGCCAGGTCGCCCATCTCCTCCAGCGTCAATTCGGCAGCTTTGAGCATGAATCCGGCCCTCTCCATACCGATCTAGCACACTCGACTCGGTCACGCTTTGCGAGTTTGCGCATTCTATCACAAAGGTCAGGCCCCACCAAGACAACTCGTCAGCGGGCTAGGGCATTTGTAAATTGACCATTCAGAAACACACGCACTCGCAGCGCCCTGTCGCCCATTCGAACGTTCAGCGCCGCACCCGCCACGCTGCCGCCACATACTTACGCCCCTTGACCAGATAGTCCCACAAATTGACCCCGGTCTTGCTTTCGCCCGCATGGCGCGGCACACAGATGTAGGGAACCTCCACCACCCGATAGCCCGCGCGCAAGCTGCGCCCCAGCAGATCAATGCAATACTCGCCATAGTCCCCGCGCAGACGGATCTCGCGCAAGACCGCCGCGCGCGCGGCAATAAAGCCGCTGGTGTAATCGTGCACCTGCGGTCCCACCATCAGCCCGGCAAAGCCGTTGATCACCCGGCTCAGGGTGCGCGCCGTCAGCCCGTGGGCCAAATCCGCACCGCCAGGAACCCAGCGCGAGCCGACCGCCACATCCGCGCCTGCGGCAATAGCCTGTACCAAGCGCGGCACATCCGTGGGCGGCATGGAGAGATCGCAATCCATCCACGTCACCACCGCTGCGCCGTACTCCGCCAGCGCGATGTCAATCCCGCGCTGGATGGCTGAAGTCAGCCCCTTTTCGCCTATGCGACGCAAGACAGCAACCCGGTGCTCGCCCGTGCGCCGCTGCGCCGCCGCCAGTTCCTCCACCACCTGCCAAGTCCCGTCGGGCGAATTATCGTCCACCACCAGCACGCGGTGCGCGGGGGGCGTATGCGCCAGAATACCCTCCACCAGCGGGCCGATGTTGGCGCGCTCGTTGTAGGTGGGTAAGACGGTACAGACCGGTAGGGAGGATAGCTCCATCAGCGTTCCCTTGCGCGGGTGGACAATGGCTTGCGCGCCAACGCGTAGAGGCTCAACCCCAGCGGGAGATCACCGTGGCGCAGCCGGCGCGCCTCCCATTGCAGCACCAGCGCGGCGACGTCATTGAGACCGCCGCTGCCGTAAAGCCCCGGCATCCACGGCAGCAGCCCCCAGCGTTGCGCCAAGCGTTGGACGATCACGGGCGCGGCTAATCCGGCGTTGGCATGGGTGATGCGCTCCACCGTCAAGCCGGCCCCTGCCAGCGCCGCAGCGAGTTCCCGCCGCGCATAGCGCCGCCCTGTCTGAAAGGCAATGTCATGCGCGCCGTACAGCCACGGATAGGCACTCACGCGCAGGAGCAGCAGCCCGCCCGGCAGCAAGACCCGCCGCGCCGCTGCCAGCGCCGCCGCCAGGTCTACTCCCTGTTGGTCGAAAACATCCAGCGCCACCACCAGGGCGAAACAGTCCGCGGGGCAGGGGAGCGCGTCCAGCGTCGCTTGGGCCAACGGCGCACCGGCGACGCGCCGCTGCGCGTGGGCCAACGCCAGCGGGTGCAGGTCCACACCATAGACCGTGCGACCGACGAATCGGGCGCGCAGTTCGGCCAAAAATTGCCCGCCACCACAGCCCACCTCCAGCACGGGACCCGGCGGCAACGTCGTCGTCGCCAAGAGCGTGTGGGTGATCGCGCGCATCCCGCGTCCCCAGCCGTCGGTCATGTCGCCCTCGAACAGGTGGGGGAGATTTGCCGCCGCAGGCGGACTGCCGGTGATCCTCGTCATCTGCTCTTGCCTTCACCAATTCCTGTGGCTGTGCTATTCGTCGCCAATGCGGATTACGCCTAGCTCAATTCCCGGCCCGTCCACGGGCAAGCGCGCGCCGTCGCTGCCATACAGCCCGGCGCGCAGACCGTAACGCCCCGGTGCCAATTCTG
>CAKZVN010000134.1 GCA_937922105.1 uncultured Litorilinea sp. | reverse complement strand
CCGGAACTATTGGTGCCGAAGAATCCGGTGAGGCCAGCGCAGCGGATGTCTCCAGTGTCCTGCCACGATTTGAATCCCTTCATGCGCATTCGTGTGATCATATTGCTCGCTCCGTCCAATCACCGGTAGGGTGGCGTTTGTGCTCTCCAGCTACGACTTCCCCTGCACCAGCATCTCCCAGTTGCCGCGCTGGCAGACTTCGTCCTTCTGATTCACCACTTCGACTTTGAAGTTGATCAAGCCGCCGCCCAGGCGCGGCATGGCTTTGGTCTCCTCCACCGTAAGGCGCACGCGGATGGTGTCGCCGATCACCACCGGGCGCTGCATCTTCCAGTCCACCGAGCGGAAGGCCAATGTGGTGCCTTCCAAGAAGCCCAGGCGCACCGCCAACCCGCTGGCAATGCTCAGCACCAGCAGCCCGTGGGCCACGCGTTGGCCGAACATGTGATTTTTACTATACTCGGCGTCGGTGTGGATCAAGTTCCAGTCGCCCGACAGCGCGGCGAAATTGACCACGTCGGTCTCGGTGATGGTGCGCGTGGCGCTTTCCACACTGTCGCCGGGTTGGAATTCCTCGAAGAATAGCCCCTGGGGGCGGGTTAAGGTGCGTGTCGTCATCTTGCTCTGCTCGCAATGGGAAGGTCGAAGTCAGGATTGTCTTGGGGCGCAGCACGCCGGGAACGGGCGCACCGTCGCGAGGGGGATCATACCCGATGGCGTGATAAACGGCAATCCGCTCCGACAGGGGCGGCACACCACATCGCCTGGGGAGGACACAGCGCCGGGGTTGGTGCTTTGCGTCGGCGCGGCTACAATAGCATTCGGGCCGCGACATCGGCGTCGCGCGCTCGTTGTGTCCCGCTCACCCTATCACCGGCTGCGCGCACCCGCGCAGGAGACGACTCATGCAAACCGATCTTCGCGGTCGCGACTTCATCGGCGACATGGACTTCAGCAAAGAAGAGATCGAAACCGTCCTCGACGTCGCGTTTAAGCTCAAGCGCGACCGTGCGCTGGGCATCCCCCATCCGCTCTTGCGCGATAAAGCCATCGCGCTGCTCTTCTTTTTTACCAGCACGCGTACCCGCTCCAGCTTCGAGGCGGGCATGGCGCAACTGGGCGGTCATGCAGCCTTTATTGATTCCACCACCACCCAGATCAGTCACGGTGACACAGCCAAAGAGATCGGCGAAATCTACGGGCGCTATTACGACGGCATCGCCATCCGCCAGTGTGACTGGAACTTCGGCAACAAGTACATCAACGAAGTCGCCCAAGCCAGCCGCGTGCCCGTGCTCAACATGCAGTGCGATGTCTATCATCCTTTCCAGATTTTGGCCGACCTGCTCACCATCATCGAAAAGGTGGGCGACCCGCGCGGCAAGACCATCAACGTCAGCTGGGCCTATGCCAGCTCCTATCAGAAGCCCATCTCCGTGCCCCAGAGCTTGATCTTGCAAATGACGCGCTTCGGCATGAACGTGCGCCTGACCCACCCGCCCGAGTACAAACTCATGCCTGACATCGTCCAGCAGGCCAAAGACAACGTGCGCAAGCACGGCGGCAGCTTTGAGATTTTGGACGACTTCGACGCGGGCTTCAAGGATGCGGATATTGTCTATCCCAAGAGTTGGGGCGCGCTCTTGACGACCTCGGACAACGCCGAGAGCGCAGCCATCGGGCGCAAGTATACCGACTGGATCACCGACGAGCGGCGTATGGCATTAGCCAAACCCAACGCCATCTACATGCACTGCTTGCCCGCGGACCGCAACATCGAAGTCACCGACGGCGTGATTGACGGGCCGCAATCGGTAGTCTACGACGAAGCCGAGAATCGCCTGCATGTACAAAAGGCGGTTATGGCGTTGACCATGCGCTGAGCAGCGTTGCGTTGTGTTCCCCGGCGGAGGCGCAGCCTCCGCCGGTTGTTTGTGGGTCGTGAGTGTTTGTCTGTTCCCGGAGAAGTCCATGCAATTCGAGAACCCCTTCAAGCGGGTCGAGCGGCTCAAGCGCGTCACCAACCTACCCAAAGACGCGCAGGACGCGCGCGTGCCGCCCGGTCAATTTGTCACCGATCGCTTTCCGGTCCTTCACTATGGCGAGACCCCGCGCTACGGCAACCTGCACCAGTTTTGGGACTTGCGCGTCTTCGGCCTTGCCACACCGCGCACCTTTTCGTGGGCCGAGATTCGCGCCCTGCCCGCCAAAACCCAGACCGTGGATATCCACTGTGTCACGCGCTGGAGCAAGCTCGATACCACCTGGACCGGCGTGCCCTGGCGCACTTTTGTGCGCGAGCTGGAGATTGACCCCAGGGCTACGCATGTGATGGCCCACTGCGAATACGGCTTCACCACTAACATCGCGCTGGAGGTCTTGGACGACGACGACACCATGCTGGCGTATCACTACGACGGCAAGCCCCTCGAGCCGGACCACGGCTACCCCTTGCGTCTGCTTGTCCCCAAGAAGTATTTCTGGAAGAGCGCCAAGTGGCTGCGCGGGCTGGAGTTTATGGACCACGACCGGCCCGGCTTTTGGGAGCGTGCCGGCTATCACATGCACGGCGACCCCTGGCGCGAGGAGCGGTTCGGCTAGAGCCGTTGTAGAGATCCCGTTGTAGAGATCGAGGAGCCTCATGCATTGTTTCCACCGGCAGATGTTGTTTGCCGTCCTGGTGCTTGTCTTGGGCGGGAGTCTCGTGGCGGCGTGCGGTCCCCAACGACCTGCTGCTGCGCCTGCGGCATCGCCCACCGTCGCGCCTACCCCAACCGCACCCCCCGTGCCAAGTCCCGCGCCGGTGGTGATTGATTTTTGGTCCACCGAGCGCCAACCGGCGCGTTTGGCTGTCTATGAAGAATTGGCTGCGCGCTTTACAGCCAACCGGCCTGGCGTCCGTGTGCGTATTACTCCGGTAGACGAGGCGACGGCGGGATTGGAGTTGGTGGCGGCTGCGCCCGCGGGCAACTTGCCTGATCTGGCGCGGCTGGGCATGGAACGGCTGCCGCGCTTGGCGGCGGCTGGGCTGCTGGATGAAGACGCCGCCGCCGCGGTGATTGACACAGTGGGCCGCGCCGATTTCCGCCCCGGCCCGCTGCGTATGGTTTCCAGCCCGGAAACAGGGCGCGCCTGGGCTGTACCGCTGGACGGCTGGCTGCAAGCCATCTGGTACCGTCGCGATGTCTTCGAGTCTGCGGGGCTGGCGACGCCAGTCACTTGGGAACAGATCGACGCGGCCTGCGATGCGCTGGCGGAGAGCCGCGCTGTGCCCTTTGCCCTGGGCCTGCCTTCCGACCCCACCGGTAACTACACGCATCAGGTCTTCGAGCAAATTGCCATCTCCAACAACGCTTGGCCCTTCGACGCCGAGCGTAAGCCCAGTTTCAGCACACCGGAGATGGTAGAAGCGCTGCGTTTCTATGTGGGCTTGGCCCGCTGCGCGCCGCCGCCGGTGGTGAGCGTCGCCCAGGCTGCGGACCACTATCTGCGCGGCGAGAGCGCCATGCTCTTTTACAGCACCTATGTCATGGACGATTTAGTGGACGGCGTCGAGCGCGCCGACGGCAGCATCGTCCTGCCCGCCGCGCCGGACCTAGCCCAGCGCACCGGCTTTGCGTCGGGTATCGCCGGGCCGGGCGGCACCGCGGCCTATGGGCAAGTGGTCGCGCTGGCGATCCTGCGCGACGCCGACCCCTTGGCCCAGGAGTTTGCGCGTTTCCTCCTGACCGATGCCTATCTGGAGGTGCTGGCGTTGGCTCCCTTCGGCAAGATTCCGGTGCTGGAGAGCGCCACCGACGATTGGTTGGCGCTTAGTCCCGTCTTTGCCAACTACTCGCCCGCTACGCTGGGGCATATCATCAACGGCTACGACACCATGCGCCGTTGGGTCTTGCACCCTCAATACGACAACGACACACGCGCCGCCATCGGTGAGATCGAGAATCGGCTGTTGATTCCCCAAGCCATCATCCGCATCCTTTCCGGTGAGATGACCCCCGAGATCGCGGCGGGCTGGTTGCAGGCGCAAGCCGAGGCGCTCGGCCCCCGCTGAGTGCCTGCGCTGCGCTTCCCTCACATCTACCCTCCGCCCGCACCCGAATGGACCCAGGCCTACGGATGGAATCGGGACTCTCTACTACGGTTCGCATAGGTTTTGTGGAATGTACGCAAAGCATAACCATACAAATATATGAGCTTAGGAGAGAGCACCGATATATGACCCCAGGACCCGCACCCGCCGCTTGGCTTATCCAAGCGGCGGGTGCATTCTTGGTAGATGCGTGCGTGGACCTGCTCCACATTCAAGGTTTGGCACATGGCGCACTCGCGGCTAGAGTTAAAGGGGAGGGGCAGGCGGCCCATTGCATTCGCGCAGGGCCAACGGGCTGCCTGGAAAGGAGCGCACGTCGCACATGGGAATTACCGCGGACATTGCCATCATCGTGGTCGCCGGCTTGCTCGGCGGGTTGGTTGCCCACCGGCTGCGCCAGCCGCTGATCCTGGGCTACATCTTGGCGGGGGTGTTGGTCGGCCCTTCGGTAGGGTTACTGCCCATTTCCGAGGCGCATGAGATCGAACTGTTGGCCGAAATTGGTGTGGCGCTCTTACTCTTTGCCCTGGGCATCGAGTTTTCCTTCCGCCAGTTGCAGCCCGTGCGCCACATTGCGCTCATCGGCGCGCCCATCCAAATGGCGCTGACCGTGATGCTGGGGTTAGCCATCGGGCAGTGGGCCGGGTGGGGGTGGATGGCGTCGCTCTGGTTTGGCGCGTTCATTGCGCTCTCCAGCACCATGGTCACGCTCAAGACGCTCATCAGCCAGGGACGCATGGGCACGCTTTCCAGCCGCATTATGATCGGCATGTTGATTGTGCAGGACTTGGCTGTGGTTCCCATGATGATCGTGTTGCCGCAACTGACCGACTTGGAAGCCGGGCTACCCGCGCTAGGTTGGGCTGTGGTGCGCGGCGCGCTCTTTATGGGCGGCATGGTCTTTGTGGGCACGCGGGTCCTACCCTGGCTGATGCGTATCGTGGCGCGCTGGAACTCGCGTGAGTTGTTCCTGTTGACCGTCACCGCCATCGGCTTGGGCATCGGCTACGCCACGTATCTGGTGGGTCTCTCCTTTGCCTTCGGTGCGTTTGTGGCGGGCATGGTGCTCAGCGAGTCGGATCATAGCCACCAGGCGCTCAGCGACATCATTCCCCTGCGCGATCTTTTCGGTTTGCTCTTCTTCGTCTCGGTGGGCATGTTGCTTGATCCGGTCTTTATCTTCGACAATCTGGTGCTCATTGCCGCCATCGTAGGGATGGTGATTGTGGGCAAGGGTGTCATCTTCGCCGGGTTGGGCCGGCTGTTCGGCTACGGCAACGTCGTGCCGCTGGCTTTAGGCCTGGGGCTGTTCCAAGTGGGCGAGTTCTCTTTTGTGCTGGCGCGCCTGGGTCTTGCCGGCGGCGCAATTGACGCCGAGTTGTACGGCTTGACCCTGGCGGTGGCGTTGATCACCATGTTCATCACTCCCTTTATGGCGCAACTGGTCTCGCCTCTCTATCGCTTGACCCGCCGCTTTGCCCGCGCCGAACCGTTGCAGACCTTCGCCATGCCCCCCGACGGGCTGCACGATCATGTGATCATCGCAGGCGCAGGACGCGTCGGACAATATGTGGCGCAGGTCTTGCAGCGGTTGAACCTGCGTTTTGTCACGATCGAACTGGACCAGCGGCGCATGGAGGAGTCCAAGTCGCACCGTTGGCCCACGGTCTATGGCGACGCGTCCCAGCCCCTCGTCTTGGAAGCCGCAGGCATCCACCAGGCGCGCCTCTTGCTCATCACGACCCCCGCCATCGGTGTGACCCAGGCGGTGGTGGAACAGGTGCGCCGCTTGCGCCCCACGCTGCACATCGTCGCGCGCGCCGAGGGCAAGGAGCCGATGGAGTTGCTCCATGCGCTGGGGGTCTATGAAGTGGTGCAGCCGGAGTTCGAGGCTGCGCTGGAGATCGTGCGCCAGGCGCTACTGCATCTGCAAGTGCCCGCCACCCAGATTCAGGAATACACCGATGCCGTGCGCCATGAACTCTACGCGCCGCTCTACGGCGCGTCCGACGACTACGCGACACTGAGCCGTTTGCACAATGCCCAGCGGCTGTTGCAGTTGGTGTGGGTGGAGTTGGCAGAGCAGAGCGAGATGGTGGGGCACACGCTGGGGGAGTTGGGGATTCGCACGCGCACAGGGGTATCGGTGGTGGCGGTGTTGCACGAGGGGAAATTGTTGACCAACCCGCCCTTGAGCTACCGCTTTGCTGCGGGGGATTTGGTGGCGATTTTGGGTGATGGCGACCAGCGTGCCGCCTTTGCTGCCTGGGCCGGCGGCAACGCCGTGCCTGTCGTCCCGCCGCCTTTGATGAGAAACTCGGCTGCATCCGCCCCCGGCGCGCCGGATTCTTCCAGTGCTGCCGAGCCGGAGTCGATGCTCGTGACCGGCGCAAACTAGAAACACTAAATTCTGTCTGAGAAATCGCGACGTTGTCGGCGTGCTGAGGCGCAGCCGAAGCATCTCCTTTGACCGGGATTCTTCGCCTAGCGGCTTAGCATGACATTTTTTAGACACGATCTAGAAAGCGAACAACGCTGTGGGGATTGCCGCAGACATTGCCATCATTGTGGTTGCCGCGCTGATCGGCGGTCTGATCGCCCAACGCCTGGGTCAGCCGTTGATCATCGGCTATATCTTGGCAGGGATCGCCGTCGGCCCTTATACGGGCGGCATCACCGTGTCCGATGTACAGACCGTCACACTGCTGGCTGAGATCGGTGTGGCGTTGCTCCTGTTCGGGCTGGGCATCGAGTTCTCGCTCAAGGACCTCCAGCCCGTGCGCCGCATTGCGCTTTACGGCACGCCCATCCAGATGCTGCTCACCATCGGCTTGGGCTATGCCGTAGGGTATGTGCTGGAGTTGAACTGGGTGACCTCGTTGTGGGTGGGCGCGACCATCGCTACCTCCAACACCATGATCATCCTTAAAATGCTGGCGAACCGCGGGCTGATGGGTACGCTCTCCAGCCGGGTCATGATCGGTATCCTCATCATCCAAGACCTGTGCATCATGGGCATCTCGATTGTCTTGCCCCACATCGGTGACTGGCAGACCGGGCTGCCCGCGCTGGGCTGGGCTGTGGTGCGCGCCGCCTTGTTCCTAAGCGCGATGATCTTTGTGGGCACGCGCTTCTTGCCCTGGCTCATGCGCCATATTGCGCGCTGGAATTCGCGCGAGCTGTTTCTGCTCGCGGTGACTGCCATCGGCTTGGGCATCGGCTATGCCACTTTCTTGGTCGGCCTCTCGTTTGCTTTCGGTGCGTTCGTGGCGGGGTTGGTGCTGAGCGAGTCCGACTATAGCCATCAAGCCTTGAGCGAGATCATCCCTTTGCGCGATCTCTTTTCGCTGCTCTTTTTTGTCTCCGTGGGCATGTTGCTCGACCCCTTTTTCCTATTAGCCAACTTGGAAGCAGTAGGAATTGTGGTCGCAATTGTGGCGCTGGGCAAGGGTGTGATCTTTGGTGGGCTGGCGGCGGCTTTTGGCTATCGCAACGTGGTGCCGTTGGCGCTGGGCTTCGGCATGTTCCAACTGGGCGAGTTCTCCTTTGTGTTGACGCGCGTCGGCGTCACCCAGGGCATCTTTGACAGCGACCTTGCCGCGCTCTTGCTCACCGTAGCCCTGGTCACGATCCTGATGACGCCGATTTCGTTCCGAGCCGTCTCCCCCCTATACGGGTTGATACGCCGCTTGCGCCCGCAGCCAGTCTTCCAGTCGTATGCGTTGCCTGCCGAGGGGCTGCACGACCATGTAATCATCGCGGGTGCGGGGCGCGTGGGGCAATATGTGGCGCAGGTCTTGCAGCGGCTGAACCTGCGCTTTGTGGTGGTGGACTTGGACCAGCGCCGTGTCGAGGAATGCAAAGCCCAGCATGTCCCCGTGATTTTCGGCGACGCTTCCCAGGGGCCGGTGTTGGAAGCCGCAGGCATCCACCAGGCGCGCCTTTTGTTGCTCACCACGCCTGCGATCAGCGTCAACCAAGCGGTGGTAGAACAGGTACGCCGTATGCGCCCCACGCTGCACATCGTCGCGCGCGCCGAAGGTAGGGAGCCGATGGAGTTGCTTCATGCGCTGGGCGTCTATGAAGTGGTGCAGCCGGAGTTCGAGGCTGCGCTGGAGATCGTGCGCCAGGCGCTACTGCATCTGCAAGTGCCCGCCACCCAGATTCAGGAGTACACCGATGCCGTGCGCCATGAACTCTATGCGCCGCTTTACGACGTATCCGACGACTACGCCACCCTGAGCCGTCTCCACAGCGCGCAGCGGCTGTTGCAGTTGGCGTGGGTGGAGTTGGCGGAGCAGAGCGAGATGGTGGGGCACACGCTGGGGGAGTTGGGGATTCGCACGCGCACAGGAGTATCGGTGGTGGCGGTGTTGCACGAGGGGAAGTTGTTGACCAACCCGCCCTTGAGCTATCGCTTTGCTGCGGGGGATTTGGTGGCGATTTTGGGCGATGGCGACCAGCGTGCCGCCTTTGCTGCTTGGGCCGGCGGCAACGCCGTGCCCGTCGTGCCGCCCTTTGCGCCGGCAAGCGTGTAGCCGGGCGCTGCGCCGGGTCAATGGACCCAGCGCAGCTTGATGCCGAGCCAGACCCCGGCAAAGACCGCCGCAGCAAAGACCCAGCCCGACAGGGCAAAGGCCGAGATGCCCGACAGCAGCGTGCCCACCGTGCAGCCCAGCGCGGTCATGGACCCCCAGCCCATGAGTA
>CAKZVN010000133.1 GCA_937922105.1 uncultured Litorilinea sp. | reverse complement strand
GTGGAGATTGTCAAGACACTCTATCGCAATGCGGATATCCTAATTTTGGACGAGCCGACCGCAGTGCTGACGCCCCAGGAGATCGAGGGGTTGTTCCAGGTGATGGACCTTTTGCGCGGGCAGGGGAAGTCCATTATCTTTATCACGCACAAGCTCAAGGAAGTGCTGCGCGTGGCGGACCGTATCATGGTCTTGCGCAATGGACGCGTGGTGGGGGAGACCGACCCGCAGCGCGCGACCCAGTCGTCGTTGGCTGCGATGATGGTGGGACGCGAGGTGATCTTGACGGTGGAGAAGGCTCCCGCGCAACCCGGGCCGGTGGTTCTGTCCATGCACGAGGTCTCCGCGCGCGATGATCAGGGGCATGCTGCGTTGCGCCATGTCTCGCTGGAGGTGCGCGCCGGCGAGATCGTAGGCGTCGCGGGGGTGCAGGGCAACGGGCAGACTGAACTGGTGGAGGTGTTGACCGGCTTGCGCCCGGCCCAATCCGGGCGCATCACCATCAACGGGATGGATATGACCAACGCCGGGCCGCGCCGGGTTACCGAACAGGGTCAAAGTTGCCATGTGCCGGAGGACCGCCACGCCTATGGCATGGTGGATACCTACACGGTAAGCCACAACCTGGTGCTCAACACTTACTACTTGCCGCCCTTTACCCAGGGGCTGACGGTGCGCGAGCAGGCGATCCGTCGCCACGCCGAGCGGCTGGTCGCCGAGTATGACGTGCGTACCCCCAGCGTCTTGACACTGGCGGGCAATCTGTCCGGCGGCAACCAGCAGAAGATGGTGGTAGCGCGCGAGTTTAGCCGCCCGGTGAAGCTGTTGATTGCGGCGCAGCCGACGCGCGGCATTGATGTCGGTTCCATCGAGTTTATCCACAAACAGATTGTCGCCAAGCGGGACGAGGGTGTGGCGGTGTTGGTGGTGAGCGCGGAATTGGATGAGGTGATGGCGCTGGCGGACCGCATTGCGGTGATGTACAAGGGGGAGATCGTGGCGATTTTGCCCGCGGCGGAAGCCACGCGCGAGAATTTGGGGTTGCTCATGGCGGGTGTCCATCCCGACGAGGTGACCGCGCACGTTGCGGCGCCGGTCCCGGCATAGGGCGGCCTATGGCGACCGGCCTGCACGATCCCATTTTGGACCAGCCCCAGAGCATCGAGGTGGAGGAGATTGCGCCTGATGCGCGCGCGACCTACGGCAATTCCGACTTGACCTTTGCCGTGGACGCGCAGAGTGACCTGCATGACCTGGCTTGGCCCTGGGCCGATGCGCCCTATGTGCGTACATTGCGTTTGCAGGTGACCGATCCCCAACGCGAAGAATTGGTCCCGCTGGTCACGCGCTATTACCCCGGCTATCAGGAGACGATCCTAGGCAGCGAGGGGATGATCATCAGCAAACAGATTGCCGCGCCATTGGGCAGCGCCTATGACCGTGCGGTGATCTGGCTGTTGGCCTGCCAAGCCGAGGGGGACCGGCTGCTGCGCGTCGAGGTGGAGATTGACTGGGGCGAGCCGCTCACACAACGCCTGGTGGACGGGCTGCTGGTGGCGCAACAGAACCCGGGCCGGGCACGCGGTATCTATGCCCAACACAACGCGGACAGTACACGGGTCTTCGGTAATCCCCACGGTCGCCCCACCGGAGTGGAACTCTCTGCCGACGGTCGCGCGCGGTTGGCCTATTACGTGTTGGTCAACGGCACGGTGGAGGTGCCGCTGCTCCTGACCGTCAGCGATGTGGGCGAGCAGGTGGCGTGGAACGGCTTTCTGGCACTGCGCGACGCCGAACGCGCCTTTGAGGTCTCCACCGACGGTTGGGAGAAACTGCTCAAGACCGGGCGCCTGTGGACGCCGGATGCGCGGCTCAACCGGGCGGTGCAAGCCGGGCGCTTGGCGGCGCTGCGGAGCCTGCAACGGCTGCGCAGCGGACTCGCGCCCAGCGACCGTGCGTTGGTGCATTTACCTGCACTGGTGCGTGTGTTGGATAGCTGCGACCCCACGCAGAGCGAGAATCTGTTGGCCCATGCCCGCCGTGTGGCTGAGCGCAGCGAGGGACGGTTGCCCGCTCGCTTTCCCCTGCGCCCCAAAGACACGCCGGAGTCGCCCACCGATCTGGAGATGACCCAGGCGATCTGGGCTTATTTGACCGCGCTGGTGGAGCATCTCCAGCGCCGTCCTAACGCCGATCTCTTGGCAGAACACGCCGGCGCCGTGACCGCGTGCGCCGAGGCGGTGGTACGACTGCGCTTGGTCACCCCCGATGCGGACCCTGCGCTTCTGGCTGCGGCAGTGCCGGCTCTGCGCCAAGCGGTTATTTTGGCGACCAAGCTGCACGACAGCGCCAACGCCATGCGCTGGGAGAGCGAGGCGTGCGCGTTGGAGCGGCTGGCTCACGACTGTGGCATAACCGCGGAGACGTCTTCGCCTACGCTTGCCACGCGCCTAGCCCAGTCCGGCTGGGTGCAAGCCACGGATCGCCCGTGGTATTTCGAGGACCCCTGGCAAGGAATCGCGCTGGGCGGGGACGCAGTGTGGGGCGCGTATGGTCCGCATCTGCGCCAAGATCGCCTGACGGTCTATCCGGCGCGGGGCCATGCGTGGCGTTGGTGGGCGTTGCTGGATTTGCCCACCCCGGCGGGTAGCTTAAGCCTGGTTTGGGACGGCGCGACGCTGCACAGCACTCTGCCGGTGCACAGCGATCAGCCCGTTGCCGTCTACCGGCGCATTCGCGCGCGGGGAACCGACGAGATGGACTTTAATCTGCATTTCGAGATGACACCGCCGGATGAACAAGGGGGCGTGGCGCAGCGCGTCGTCTTCCGGCCTACCTTCGACTTCGTGACCGAGCCTATGACCGATACGACTGTCCCACGCGCAGGGACAGCGCCGGAGTGATCCACCATGAAACCCACCGCCATCGCCTACGACTCTTTTCATGGTCGCCATACGCTGAGCGGGCATCCTGAACACCGCGGCCGTCTGGACGAGACGTGGAAGCTGCTCCAGATTGACGGCATCCTCAACAAGTTGCTCTATATCTCCAGCACGCCCGCGCCGCTGGACGCCATTCTGCGCGTGCACAGCCGCGCCTATATAGAGCGGCTGGAGTCGACCGCGCTCTATGGCGGTGGTCATTTGGACGCCGACACCTATGTGACCCAGGACAGTCACCAGGCCGCGCTCTTGGGCGCGGGTGGGCTGATCAATGTGGTGGACGCAGTGTTGCAAGGCCGCGCGCGTAACGGCATGGCGCTGGTGCGCCCGCCCGGTCACCATGCCATGCCCCAGTGGGGGATGGGCTTCTGCCTCCTCGCCAACATCGCGATTGCCGCACGCTGGGCACAGGACCAACATGGTGTGGGCCGGGTACTCATCGTGGATTTCGACGTGCACCACGGCAACGGTACCCAGGAGATTTTCTACCGCGACCCGTCGGTGCTCTTTTTCAGCACCCACCAATTTCCCTACTATCCAGGCACAGGTGCAGCCGAGGAGACGGGCGAGGGCCGCGCCGAAGGTTCCACGCTCAATGTGCCTTTTCCCAGCGGGGTGGGCGATGAAGGCCATTTGGCCGCGTTCCGGCGCATCCTGGTTCCTGCGGCACGGCTCTTCCGCCCGGAGTTGATCTTGATCTCCGCGGGCTATGACGGTCACTGGATGGACCCGCTAGCGTCCATGCGCCTGAGTATCACCGGCTACGCCAAGTTGGTGGACGAATTGATGGCGCTGGCGGACGAACTGTGCCAGGGCCGGTTGGTGGCGGTGCTGGAGGGGGGCTACGATGTCAACGTGTTGTCGCATGCGGTCTTGAGTACGCTGCGGCGCTTAAGCCATAGCCTTCAAGGGGTGAGTGATCCCTTCGGCCCGGCGCCGGGCGGTGAGCGCGACGTGGAGAAACTGATCGCACGGTTGCGCGCGCTGCATCGCATCCCGGACCAGACGACCTACTCGCTGCGGTGAGCTTGCAGGAGACATTCTCATCGGCAAAAAGGAGCGCCATCGCCCTCATCACGCGTCTGCGTTGGCGCGGATGGCGTCTTCAATCTCATGGGGATGGGCCTCGACATCGCATACCGTCGCTGGGGGTGATGGGTACGAGTGGGGTTCAGTTCGGTCCACACCTAGTTGGGTTTGCCCACTTCCCGGCGTAGCCGCCATAATAGGGCGACGAGGCGGCCGCGCGTGTGCGGCGCGCCGGATAGACGGGCCGGGCATGAGCGACGCAACAGGCAGCACCCATACACTACTCCTCACCGATTGGAGCGCAGCCCTGGAGCGCGCGTTGACGCGTGGCGCGCTGGACGATGCCGTCACCCTGGCGCATGGACTGTTGTTACGCTTGCCGCGCCATCTGGCAACCTACCAACGCCTCTTGCGCATTACCTGGATGCTGCGGCGCTGGGAGGAAGGCGAGGAGTGGGCGCGGCGTTTGCTGCAAGCCGACCCCGGCAATGCCCTGGCGTGGCAGTCATTGGCGCGCGCGGCGGAGCAGCGCGGTCACCGCGCCCAGGCCCACGCCATGTGGCAGCGCGCTTTTGAGATGAACCCCTATGCGCCGGAGATTCGCGCCGGTTTGGCGCGCACCAGCCTGGAGACGGCCCAGGGTCCCATGCTGGATTTGGCGTGCCTGGCAACGCTTTATCTGCGCGCGCGACGCTGGGAGGCAGCTGCCCAAGCCTATCGTAATTTGGTCAAGGCCGACCCGCGACGGATTGACTTTCAGGTCTGTCTAATGCTGGCGCTTTGGCAACAGCCGCGCGCGGAGGAAGCATATGCGCTGGCGCGCCATTTGGTGGCGGAGCATCCGTATTTGGTGCTCGCGTGGGCGGTGATTGATGCGCTGGGCGACGAGAACGATCAGGCGCTCGCCCATCATCCGCTCTCGACCATGGACCCGGACGGCGATTATCTGCGCGGGGTGATGGGCGTTGCCGCGGCGCAATCGGTTCGCAAGCCGCCGGAGTTGGACGCGCACGCGGAGGAGGCCCATCTGGTCGCGCGCTATCTGGAGGCAGCCGCAGAGGCGACGGCCCGCGGGACGTAGACGCAACCGGCGCATCTTGGCGCGCAAGAGATTGCTGCCGATGGAATTGCTGCCGATGGAATTGCTGCCGATGGAGAAGTGACGCACGCTCGTGTTAGGCAGTTTGGCGGGAACACATCATCCTGGAAGCTCATAGCTTTCGGGATGGTAGGGAGCCGGGCTGTGTAACATCGGTTTCTCCCTTGATCTACACAAACGCAACCAAACTTAGGAGATTCTTGAATGGAACGCACCTTTATCATTATCAAGCCGGACGCCGTGCAGCGCGGCTTGATCGGCGAAATCATTAGCCGCTATGAGCGCCGCGGTCTGAAGATCGTAGGCATGAAGTTTATGCAGGTAAGCGAAAATCTGGCGCGGCAACATTATGCCGAACACGAGGGCAAAAAGTTCTTCCCCGGTTTGGTGAGCTATATCACCAGTGCGCCGGTGGTGGCGATGGTGGTGGAGGGGACCGACGCGGTGCAGATTGTGCGCGATATGAACGGCAAGACCAAGCCCGTCGAGGCTGCGCCCGGCACCATCCGCGGCGACTATGGGATCGAGATCGGGCGCAATTTGGTCCACGCCAGTGATAAGCCGGAGACCGCGGACCGCGAGATCGCGCTCTGGTTCGGCGAGGATTTGATTGCGTGGGGCCGCGCCACCGACGCCTGGATTTTCGAGGGGTAAGGATGCAACCGGCAAGGGCGGAGGAAGGCCGAGTTCTTTCGCCCTTGCCGAGCCGAGTTGTTAGGAGAGGCCAAGCCGTCGTCGCATTTCCTGCGCCGGGATGCCGCCCTTGCGCGCATAGTCGGCCCGCGCTGCGGCGATCAACGCTTGAAGTATTATGGCGGAGGCGGGGGACGGGAAAAACATGTTGAAGTCTTGACCAGCGTCTAGCCCTACACTACAATAGCCCATACACAGCAAGCGGTCGTCGAGCGGTTGTCCGGTGTGGCTTGCCTTTGCCCGCGTCGCCGGCGTTGGGGCGCGGGGCGGCGCTCCCCCAGGCGGGTCGGCTTCTCCGGCGTTCCCGTTCACCGCGTATCCACATCACCCTATCTGTGCCCGGTGCAGAGGAGGAACACCGTATGTCCGATACCTTTGATACCACTGCCTCCAAGAGCGAGATCTATCACCCGTCTGCCGAGGTGCTCGCCAGTGTGCAATTGCCCAACTATTTGGAACTGCGCGAGCAGGCGCGGCGGGACCCGTTGGCGTTTTGGGATGCCAGGGCCAAGGAGTTGGTGGAGTGGTATACGCCCTATGAGACCGTCTTGGACGACGGGAACCGGCCCTTCTTCAAGTGGTTCACCGGCGGCAAGATCAACATCGTCCACAACGCGCTGGACCGCCATGTCAAGAGTTGGCGCAAGAATAAGTTGGCGATGATCTGGGAAGCCGAGGATGGCGAACAGCGCACCTTCAGCTATTTTAAGCTGTGGAAGGAAGTCAATCGCTTCGCCAATATCCTCAAGAGTATGGGCGTTAAGAAGGGCGATACGGTGACCATCTATATGGGCCGCGTGCCGGAATTGCCCATTGCCATGCTGGCGACCGTCAAGATTGGGGCGATCCACAGCGTGGTTTACGGCGGCTTTAGCGAGCAAGCGCTTGCCGACCGTATCGAAGACGCCAAGAGCAAGGTGGTCGTCACTTGCGACGGCGCGTGGCTGCGCGGCAAGACGGTGAACCTCAAGGACATCATGGACGAGGCGATTGCGCGCAGCCCGGTGGTGCAGCGCGTGATTGTGTTGAAGCGCACAGGGCAGCCCATCAACATGGTGTCAGGCCGCGATTTTTGGTGGCATGAATTGGCCGCGTTGCCCATCGCAGGGCCGTACTGTGAAACGGAGCCGATGGACGCCGAGGACCCCATGTTTATCCTCTATACCAGCGGCACGACCGGCAAGCCCAAAGGCTTGATGCATACCTGCGGCGGCTACCAGGTTCACATCGCCACGACGCTGAAGTATGCCTTCGACGTGCGCGAAGACGACCGCTATTGGTGCGCGGCGGACCCCGGCTGGATCACGGGGCATAGCTACATCGTCTATGGACCGCTGATCTTGGGGCTGACCAGCTTCATGTATGAAGGCGCGCCGGGCTATCCCTACCCCGACCGCTGGTGGCAACAGGTGGAGAAGTACGGCATCACCATTCTCTATACCGCGCCCACCGCGATCCGCGGTCTCATGCGCTTCGGCGACGCTTGGCCTGCGCGCCATGATCTGAGCAGCCTGCGTCTCTTGGGGACGGTAGGCGAGCCGATCAATCCCGAAGCGTGGCGCTGGTATTACACGGTCATCGGTCGCGAGCGCTGCCCTATCATTGACACCTGGTGGCAGACCGAGACGGGCGGCTTTATGATTACGCCGACGCCGGTCGTGCCCCTCAAGCCGGGCAGCGCGACCTTGCCCTTCGCCGGCATCGAGGCCGATGTGGTGCGCGAGAATGGTGAGTCGTGCGCCCCCAACGAGGACGGCTATCTGGTCATCAAGCGTCCGTGGCCCGGCATGGCGCGCACTGTCTGGGGCGACCCAGAGCGCTATAAGCAGACCTACTGGGCCGAGTTCGAGCGACAAGGCTGGTATTTTACCGGCGACAGCGCGCGCCGCGATGAGGACGGCTATTTCTGGATCATCGGGCGCATGGACGACGTCATCAAGGTGAGCGGCTATCGCTTGGGCACGGCGGAAGTGGAGAGCGCGCTGGTCAGCCATCGCAGCGTGGCGGAAGCCGCGGTGATCGGCGTGCCCGACGAACTGCGCGGCAATGTGATCCACGCCTTCTGCATCCTGAACGCCGGTGTGCACGGGGATCAGGGGCTGGTGGACGAACTGAAGGCGCATGTGCGCCACGAGGTCGGGCCGATTGCAGTGCCCGCAGCCATCGAGTTTGTGGATTCGTTGCCCAAGACGCGCAGCGGCAAGATTATGCGCCGTTTGCTCAAGGCCAAGGTGCTGGGCCAGCCGGTGGGCGATACCAGTACGCTGGAAGGTTAAGCTCGCGTGCCGACTTAGTCGGCGCGCCCCAGGATTCTCGCGCAGCGGCTTGTTCTCTGCGTCTGTGTTGACGTCTATTGCGTCCGGCGATCGCTCCCCCGCGTCCCGCCGGACGTTTGTTGCCCTCCAACGATCGGGCACTTGACCCGTTGTGCCGCCCGGCTACGATATGGCGCGTGCTGTGTCACAGCCCGGGCGACATCTCAACTTACAAGGAGCCATCATGACCGTTGCCGTGCCCGCCGGTGTCGTCATCACCGGCGCGATCACCCCGGCTGTAGAAGCGATTCTCACCCCCGACGCCCTGGCTTTTGTCACAGACTTGCAGCGCCGCTTCAACCCCACCCGTCGCCAATTGCTGGAACGTCGCGCCGAGCGCCAAGCCGCGATCAATCGCGGCGAGACGTTGGACTTCCCCGCAGAGACTGCGGAACTACGCGCGTCGGCGTGGCACGTTGCGCCCGCACCCGCAGACCTCAACGACCGCCGCGTCGAGATCACCGGACCGACCGAGCGCAAAATGATGATCAACGCGCTCAACTCCGGCGCGCGTGTTTTTATGGCTGATTTCGAGGATGCGCTCTCGCCCACCTGGGAGAACGTGATTGACGGGCAGGTCAATTGCCGTGACGCCATCCGCCGCACCATCGAGTTCCAAAATCCCGATGGGCGCGTCTACAAACTCAACGAGCGCACCGCGACCCTGGTGATCCGCCCGCGCGGATGGCATCTGGTGGAAAAGCATGTGTTGATTGACGGCGCGGCTGTCTCCGCCAGCCTGTTCGATTTCGGTCTCTATTTCTTTCACAACGCGCGAGAACTTTTGGCACGCGGCAGTGGGCCGTACTTCTACTTGCCCAAGCTGGAGAGTCGTTTCGAGGCGCGCCTTTGGAACGAGGTCTTTACCTATGCCCAGGCCGCGCTGGGGATTCCCCACGGTACCATCCGCGCCACGGTGTTGATCGAGACGATTCTGGCGGCGTTGGAGATGGACGAGATTCTCTATGAATTGCGCGATCATGCCGCGGGGCTGAACGCAGGGCGCTGGGACTATATCTTCAGCGTGATCAAGAAGTTCGCCCAGCGCAGCGATCTCATCCTGCCCGACCGCAGCCAGGTCACCATGACCGTGCCCTTCATGCGCGCCTATACCGAGTTGTTGGTGCATACATGCCATAAGCGTGGGGCACACGCTATCGGCGGCATGGCGGCTTTTATTCCCAATCGTCGCGACCCGGTGGTCACCGAGAACGCCTTGGCCAAAGTGCGCGAGGATAAGGAGCGCGAATCGCGCGACGGCTGTGACGGGACTTGGGTGGCGCACCCGGACTTGGTACCGCTGGTGACCGAGATTTTCGACGCGGCGCTGGGCGATAAACCCCATCAGAAGGACAAGTTGCGCGAGGATGTACAGGTGACGGCCGCGCAGATTTTAGCCATCGGTGTGCCGGGCGGGCAGATCACCGAAGCCGGGGTGCGGCTGAATATCAGCGTGGCGTTGCAATACCTCAACGCTTGGCTCAACGGCAACGGCGCGGCAGCCATCAACAACTTGATGGAGGACGCGGCGACTGCAGAGATCTCGCGCTCGCAGCTATGGCAATGGATTTATCACGGCGCCAAGCTGGACGACGGGCGGCCCGTCACCGCGGAGTTGTACACGCGTTTGCGCGATGAGGAACTGGCGAAGCTGGGCGGTTCGTCCGTCGGGCGCTATGAGGAGGCCGCGGAGTTACTCGATCAACTGGTGCTTACGCCGCAGTTCGTGGAGTTCTTGACCTTCCCGGCATACCAGTTGTTATAAGGGTGGCGGGGGACCGCCGGACAGTCATGCAACGACTGTCGGGTGGTGATGAAGTTGAATCAACGAGCCGGCTAGGCGCGTCTGCGCCCACCGGACGGTGAACCGCCCAGGGCTTGAGTCCTGGGCGGACTGTCCCCTGAAGGAGCCGATGATGAGCGTAACCTATCTTGTGGCAGCCGCGCGCACGCCCATCGGCAAGTTCGGCGGCGCGTTGCTGGGTTTGTCGCCCGTACAGCTGGCGGCGCAGGCTATGCAGGCTGTGTTGGCGCGCGCCGGGTTGCCTGCCGATGCGCTGGACTTGGTGATCGTGGGCAATATCCTCAAGCATGGACACGGGCAACTGTTGCCGCGTCAGGCCGCGCTCGCGGCGGGTATCCCTGAGACGGTGGAGGCCTATGCGGTGGACATGCTCTGCTCGTCGGGTATGTTGGCGCTGATCAACGCGGACCAAGCCATTCGCAGCGGCGCGGCTGATCTGGTGTTGGCGGGCGGCGTGGAGTCTATGTCCCAGACCGGGTTTCTCGTCCATCATCAAGCGCGCTGGGGCATGAAGCTGCTCATGGGCGGCCCAGCGGCGATGTCCGACCTATTGCTGGACGACGGGCTGCGCGACCCCACCACCGGCGAACTCATGGGCGAGGAGACCGAGCGGCTGGCACAACTCCACGGGGTGAGCCGCGCCGAGTTGGACGCTGTCGCCTATACGTCGCATGGTCGCGCGGCCGCGGCGACCGCCGCGGGGAAGTTCGCCGCGGAGATCGTGCCGGTCACCCACACGGTGCGCGGTAAACCGGTCATGGTGACCACAGACGAGGGCATTCGCGCGGATACGTCGTTGGAGGCGTTGGCGCAACTGCGCCCGGCCTTTGCGCCGGATGGGGTCTTGACCGCGGGCAATGCCAGCCAGCTTTCCGACGGCGCAGCCATGTTGCTGGCAGCAAGCGAGGCTGCGGTGGCACGCTATGGGTTGCAACCGGTAGCGCGTATCCTAGGCAGCGCGTGGGCCGCGGTGACGCCCTGGCGCTTTGTAGAGGGGCCTATCCCTGCGCTGCACAAGCTCTTGGGACGGCTGTCCTTGCGCATGGACGACTTCGATCTGGTGGAGAACAATGAGGCCTTTGCGCTAAATACAGTCTTGCTGCGTCGCGCGTTCGATCTCGATGACGAGCGGCTCAACGTTTACGGCGGCGCGATTGCCCTGGGGCATCCCATCGGTGCGTCGGGCGCGCGCATTGTGGTGACGTTGCTCCACGCGCTGCACCAAGAGGGCGGGCGGCGCGGGCTGGCTGCGCTCTGTCACGGCATGGGCGGCGGTACCGCGTTGGCGCTGGAACTGGTGTAGCCAAGCTGAAACGAACCGCGGTAGGACCCCCGCCACCACCGAGGGGCAACAACAGCCAGGGAGCCATCCCCCGATGGCTCCCTGGTTTTTTACGGATTGGCGATGGGGTGTTGCGGTCGTGACGTTCAATCCCAGGGCAGGGGGACGCCTAGGCGTTCACTGGCGGCTTTGGCTGCGGTCTGTTCCATTTCGCCGTAGCGGATGCCGTGGGCGCGGTGAAAGGCGAGGCGTTCCTCTTCGATGGCGCCGGGCAGCAGGCTGCGGTCGGTGCCTGGCATGGGCACATAGGTCTCGCGAATATCGCGTGCCATGCGGTCGGTTTCGGCGCGGAAGACATCTTCCGGAACGACCGAGGCGATGTCAATTGCCAAGATCATGCCCGCCTGGCGCGCGCGCGGATAGCGGGTCACCGTCTCGTCGGAGAGGGTGAAGCCGGTGAGTCCGCCGCCCAATAGCCCAGCCACCACGCCGTAGCCGATGCTCTTGAAGAAGGCTGCCGGGATCATGGAGAAGAGCGCTTCGAATTCCGGCCCGCGCTGATAGTCGGCGAGGATACAGGTGGCTGCGTCCAGCACCACCGGCGCTTCCTCGCCCGCGGGGATGGCAAAGCTGATGGGCGGGTTGCCGTGATAGCCCAGGTGGCGACCCGGATTCGGTCCGCCGCCGTCATGACCGTACCGCCCCTGGTTGCGATGCCCCTGCACCGAGAAGCCCACGCAGCCCTGCTCCATAGCCATGCGCGTATAGTGGCCCGCGGAGCCGTAATGACCGATGTAGCGCACCAACCCCATGCCGATGCCCACCTGTTTGGCTTTGGCGATGGCGTGCTCGGTCGCCATGACCATGGGCCAATAGCCCAGCGTGCCGTCGCCGTCAATCACCACCGCGGTGGGGGTTTCGTGGACGATAGTGGGGTTGGGCGTGGTGTTGAGGAGGCCGTCCTCAAAGGCTTGGCAGTAATGGTTGACGGTGCGCGTGCCGTGGCTGCGGACCCCGCGCAGGTCGGAGTTGACCAACAGGCGGCTGATGAGCGCGGCATGGGCGGCGCTCAGCCCGACGCGCTGGAAGCAGGCCGTGGCAAAGGCGAGCAGGCGCTCTTCCTGCACCGGTACATAGGTCTCCGGCGGACGATTCATGGGTAGTTCCTCCGATGTGTGTGGCTGACGAGATTGTTCGGCAATGGGCCAGAATGGATTGACGTTGTTTGACGAACGGGGCAGGCGGGGGAGATCAACCCCAGAGGGTGACGACTTGGTAGATGAAGGGCATGACGAACAGCAGGCTGTCCAGCCGGTCCAAGACACCGCCATGCCCAGGCAGGAAGAGACCGCTGTCTTTGACGCCTACCTGGCGCTTGAGGGTGCTGATGGCTAGATCACCCAAGAGCGCGAGCAAACCGCCACAGAAGCCGACCACCAGGCCGAAGAGCGGAGTATGGGTGGCGCTCAGGGGGGTCAGGAGGATCATGGCTGCGCCGGCAAGCGCAGCGAAAGTCGCCTGCCAGG
>CAKZVN010000132.1 GCA_937922105.1 uncultured Litorilinea sp. | reverse complement strand
CATGCTGGTGATGCTCCCTATGGGTAGGCGTTAGGGGCGCGCCGTCTTAGCGTCGAGCCGCGCGGCCCATTGTTCGCGAAAACTCTGCTTGGCAAGGGTCGGGAAGTTGCGGCTACGAGTCCAGCCGGAAAGGGGCGGGGGGAGAGTCTTGATCGTCCCGCCGGAAAGCGCAGCCAGCAGCTGGGTGGCAAAGCTACCCAGCTTGCCCGCAGCTTCATAGCGGCGTCGGTCCTGCATGGCCCACAAGAATCCCTGCATGGACTGCTTGTCGAACCAAGACGTGTGCCCCTCCTCCACAGCATCGGCGCGCAGATCGAGCAACAGGCGCGGCAGGTCAATCTTGACCGGGCAGGCATCGCGACAGGCCCCGCACAGGCTGCTGGCATAGGGCAACTTATGGGAATCGGTGACGGGCGCAGGCAGGAGCGGGCTGATGACCGCGCCGATGGGGCCGCTGTAGGTGCTGCCATAGGCGTGACCGCCGATCTCGCGATAGACCGGGCAGACGTTCAGGCAAGCGCCGCAACGGATGCACAGCAGCGCCTCGCCATAGCCGCGCGCCAACATCTCGCTGCGCCCGTTGTCCAACAAGACCACATGGAATTCGCTGGGGCCGTCGGCATCGCCCACTTTGCGCGGTCCACTGGTCATGGAGAGATAGACGCTGCATTGCTGGCCCGTGGAGCTGCGCGTCAGCGCCTGGAATTGCAAAAAGGCGTCTTCCACAGTGGGCACGAGCTTTTCGATGCCCATGAGCGCCACATAGACCTTCGGGAGGGTCGAGGTCATGCGCCCGTTGCCTTCGTTGGTGACGATGCAGACCGTGCCTGTCTCGGCGATGCCGAAATTGCAGCCGCTGACGCCCATCTCCGCAGTGAGAAACTCTTGGCGCAATTTGACGCGCGCAATGCTGCACATAGCCTCCGGGTCGAAGGTGGGGGGCATGTCCAGCTTCTCCTGGAAGAGTTGGGCGATGTCTTCCAGCCGCTTGTGCACCACGGGCGCGACGATATGGCTGGGCGGTTCGCCTGCCAGCTGGATGATGTACTCGCCCAGGTCGGTCTCAATCGGGGTGATGCCTGCGGCTTCCAGCGCGTCGTTGAGGTGAATCTCTTCGGTAGCCATGGACTTGGCCTTGACTACTTTTTGGACGTTGGCTTGGCGCGCGATGTCGAGGATGATGCGGTTGGCTTCGGCTGCGTCGCGCGCCCAATGGACTTGACCGCCGTTGGCGATGACGTTGGCTTCGAATTGCTCCAGCAACTCGGGCAGCCGGCGCAGGACATCCTCTTTCATCTGGCGTGTCTGGTTGCGCAGACGTTGGCCCTCGACTGCGCTCAAGGCGTTGACACGGGCGGTGCTCAGACGAATGGTGGAGCGGCTGAGCGCAGTCTTGAGATGAGGATTCGCCAGTGCGGTACGCACGCGGTCGTCGTAAGGGGCGTGCAAGTCAATGGGCGAGGTGGGCATAGCGATGCTTCACTCCGGCAGGCAAAGGTGAATGGCAATGGTCCGCGGTCCGTTCAGACATCCTGCCAGCGGCGGGGCTTGACCACCGGCGGCGGAGGCGCGGCGCTCTCGGTGTAGGCCGGCGCGACTTGGTTGTTGAGAATCTCGGCGATATGGACGGCGCGCACCGATTGGCCTTGGCGGTCGAGCAGGCCGTTGAGATGGGTCATGCAGCTGACGTCGCAGAGCGCAACCACATCAGCCCCGCTTTGTTCCAAATTGATGCACTTGCGCCGTCCCATGTCGGTGCTGATGCCGGCGTTCTTGACGGCAAACAAGCCGCCGAAGCCGCAACATTCCTCGGCGCCGGTCAATTCCACCAGCCGCGCGCCCTCCACGTTCGCCAACAGGGTGCGCGGCTGGGCGTCTACATGCAGTTCGCGCAGGAGATGGCAACAAGCATGATAAGTCAGCGTGCCGTCGAAGCGGCTGCCTGTGCGTGTGATGCCCAGCACATCCACCAGGAATTCGGTCAGCTCGAAGGTGACCGCGGCGAGAGTCTCGGCGCGGCGGCGCTCGGACTCCAGGGCCGGGTCCTCGAAGAGCACCGAGTAGAAGTGGCTGGTCATGGTAGTGCAGCTGCCGCTGGGCGCGACGATGGCTTCGACCACACCTTGTTTGATCAGCGGTTCGAAGACATCCAGAAAACGGCGGGCCAGCACGCGCGCCTCGTCGCGATAGCCGGCGTTGAACGCGGGTTGACCGCAACAAGTCTGGTCATAGGGGAAGACGACCTCCAGCCCCAGGCGCTCGAGGAGTTCGGCGGTCGCCATGCCGACTTGGGGGTAGATCATGTCCACCATACAGGTGACAAAAAGCGCCACGCGGCGTGGCGGCGTCGCAAAGGTTTTGCGTTGGATCATGGTGTCGCTCGGCTCGAATCGGCGTTGGGCCGCGGCGGTTCGGTTGTGCGCGCCGCGACGATGACGGCTATGTGCATTATCGCATGGGGCAGGCGTGGGCGTCTAATCGGCGTGTGGCTCCGGGCCGAGCCTCCAAGAACACACGTTCTGGAAATTTGACAGCGACAGACAGCGTGATACAATAGAGCATGACCTGAGACCACGCGCAGCGCGCCGGGCCTCACCGTCATGCTGATCGCAGCCGCCGGCCCACACTTTATTGCGAGCCTTCACGAGGAGAAAGTACGCCATGTTTCAGCAGATCACGTTGGTGGGGAATCTGGGCCGCGACCCGGAGATGCGCTACACGCCCAGCGGCGTGCCGGTGACCAGCTTTAGCGTAGCGGTCAACAAGCGCTACCAGGGCCAAGACGGGCAGTGGCAGGATAAGACGATCTGGTTTCGTGTTACCGCTTGGCGTAAATTGGCAGAAACAGCCAGCCAGTATTTGACCAAAGGCTCTAAAGTACTAGTGGTCGGTGAACTTGAGGAGCCGCGTATTTGGACCGATCGCGACGGACAAGCGCAAGCGTCATTGGATGTCACAGCCCAGACTATTCGTTTCCTCAGCTCACGCGGCGATACGGCGGGGGGTGGCAGCGACTATCAGCGCGAACCGGCGCCTGCCCCGGCGCGCGGCAATAGCACGCCTGCCAACACCCCAGCGTCCGACCTCAGCGACGAAGATATCCCGTTTTAGGGAGCGTTCTGCCTTAATACTGATACTCCTCGCGCACAGGGCTGAAGATATCCAATGCCTTAGCGGGGCGATCGCCGGTGACGACCGTGTGCTCGACGCCGCCGGGAATGACCCAGATGTCGCCCGCTTTAAGCGTACGCGTCTCGCCGCCCACGGTGAAGGTCGCCTCGCCCTCCAGCATGATGCCGGCTTGCTCGTGGGGATGGCTGTGCAGCGGGACGACTGAATTGGCGGGCAAATCCACCACCGAGAGCAACATCTTGTCACCCCAAAAGGTCTTGGCGGTGATGTCGCCGAACAAGGTCTTGGCAGCCCGTTCCGCGGGCGAATAAAAGTAAGGCATGTGAAATGAACTCCCTTGCGTTGAGTGTTTGTGAAATTTACGCAAAAGGTAAATCCCCGAGCCACCGGATCCACGAAAGACCCAGCTAGCGGCTGCGATTGACGAGACGCCGATCCGCGGTAAAGAACGGCGCGCTCATCCTGTATGCCAGAGCAAGGTAGAAAGCGTCATAGGCGCGCGCTTGGCCCAGTAACTCCGCCCACCGATATGCACCCCGACATACCGCCTCATCATCCGGCTCGATCCGAACCGGTAATGCGAAGAGACTATCCAGCGCGCTGAGACCCTCATCTGGAGTAAGCTGTTTGCTATGCACATACCCACGGATGATGGATGTCCCCTCGGCTAGCCACAAGGATGGGGCAACTAACAGGCGTCCCTGTGCGATCCATCGCCCCAGTGCGGCACGCGCTGCGGGTGTGAGCAACACAGGGATCACGGCAGCGATCGCGATATTTGCATCAATCACGATGGTGGGGGAAGTCCTCAAGTCCTCTGGCATCGCCTTCCTCGCGCAGGGTATCGAGCATAGCAGCCGGATCCTCAAGCAGGCGACCATCCCGCCGCGCCAAAATCGCGTCACGGGTTCTGTCAATCGGTGCAAAGAGCCGATCGGACCGAGATTGCCCGGCTACCCAGTCCTGTTCGCCGCCGGTTTGGGATTGAGGCGCAATGGCTCCTATCAGACCCAGGTACTCCTCCAGCGCCTCGTTGACCACCGCCGTCAACGAACTGCCCCGTTGCTCGGCTAGCGCCTCGATGCGCCGGCGCAGTTCAGCAGGTACACGCACCGTCAGTTTGTACTCGCTCATGGCAACCTCCGCTACTATGCGCTCGTGGTTCTAATCGTAGCGTCCACGGTGGCTGCGTGTCAACCGGGTTGCCGCGCACGCGCGGCGGCAAAGAGCGCCTCCACATTGGCGACGGGTGTGCCGGGCGGCAGATCACAGCCGGACGACAGCACGAAGTTGGGCCGTGCGCCCACGGCGTCGAGCAGGCACGCGGCTTGCTCCTGCACGGTCTGTGGCGTCCCCTGATAGAAAACCGCGGTGGGGTCCAGATTGCCGGCTAAGATCGCCGTGGCGCCCACCTGGTCCAGCGCGGCGGGCAGGTCCATGGGCGCGCCGAAATGGAAAACTTGCGCGCCGGCGGGCAGGATATGGGGGAGATGGGCAAGGCGCGCGCCGCAATTGTGCAAGACCACGCCGAACTCAGCATCTTGCACGGTCTCGACCACCGCGCGCACATACGGTGTGGAGAAACGCGCCAGCGCGCGCGGGGAGAGCAACCCGGCGGCAGGTTCCGCCATGACTACACCCCAGGCGCCCGCTGCGCGAAACGCCTGGGCATAGGCGATCAGAAAAGGCGTTACCCGATCCAGCAGCCGCTCCACCAACTCCGGCTCCAGCGCGACGGCTTCCAGCAACTCGCTGACGCCGAAGAGCCGGCCCGCTAGGGTAAAGGGACCGATCATACCGCCCAAGATCGGCGTCCCCCCGGCGGTGCGCGTCAAGTTGCCCACCGTCGCCAGGTGGACCGCGGTGCGCCCGTCGCCCGGTTGCGGCGCGGGCAAGGCGTCAATTCCCGCGGCGTCCGTCACCAACCGCCCCAGCACGGTGGGGATCTCCGCATCGTCCATGCGGATGGTGCCGCCGAAGGTCTCAGCCTCAGCGGAAAGGTCCATCGCGGTCAGTAAGAAATCAAGGCGGCAATGCTCATGCAAGGCGAGGACGGCTTCGGTCTGGGCACGGGCATCGCTCACCACCTGGCGTACGGTCGCGCCGGTGAGCGGCAGCCCGGCATAAACGCCGATGGGCATGGTCAAGCGGTGGGATGCGTGCAGGATGTAGCGGGTCAAACGCGGGGATGCAGTCATGGCTCAATTCCTCCGGGGTAACGTTGGGGTGGGAAGGCGGGCTATGGCATTCGTCCGACCCACTCTACTTCGCCGCGGGCGCGGGTATAGAGACGCTCGCATAGCTCGCCGGTGTGTTGTTGGAGATGGCGCAGGTTGTAGAGTTGTGTTTCCAATTTGCCGAAGGGCAACCAGTCGAATCCCGACTGCGCCGAGGTCAAGTCCAACTTGGGCAGGATGGCGGCGATCTCGGCCTGCACCAACCCCAGATAGGTCAGAATCTCATCATGCGTATAAGGCACAAGGGGAAACTGCTCGGCGGGAATGCGCGCCAGGTTGAGGAAGTGATAGCCGTCACGATGGTGCGCCCAGGCGCGGAAATGTGCCTCATCCGGTTGAATGTAGAGGTGGGTATAGAACAGCGCGTGATAGGCAATATGCCAGAACGCATTGCGGTCGGCGGGGTCATCCCACAGACCCGGGGGACATCCCTCCACGGCATGGCGCAACATGGCAAGCGCGGCGCGATATTGGGAAAGAATCGCCGAATGCATGGGGCCTCCTCTGCGGGCATTACACACAACAGGGCAGCGGGTTTCTTCCAGTATACCATCGGCCCGGAGCAGCGCAGGGATGCGGCTCCGGGCCGGATGATGGGGCAGTGTGGGATGGGACGCGCCGGGCAGCCTTAACGCAACAGCCCCGGCAGATAGAGACGGCGCTCCAACGTTGCCGGGTCGGAGGCGGGCGGCGGAGTGCCGGTGGGGACAGGCGTGGGTGCTGCGGTCGGTGACGGCGTGGGCGTTACAGTGGCATAGACCGGTTCAAGGTCCGTTCCCTTGAGAATGCCCAGCGGTTGGTAGCCGCGATAGTTGGGGAAGATGGTCCCCAAGTTGGGATTGCTCAGGCGACGAATGAGAATCTCGCTGAGGACACGGCGATAGTCGGTGGTGATGGCAAGGTCGCGGCGGTCATAGAGCGCGTCGGGAGCCAGCCCGGGCCATTGACCGTAGACCTTGCCGCCGTTGACCTGACCGCCCATCACGAGCATCACGTTGCCGTGACCGTGGTCGGTGCCGCGGCTGGCGTTTTGGACAAAGCTGCGTCCGAATTCGCTCATGACCACCACGGTCAGGCGCTGGGTATGGTCGGTGCCGTTGTGGTTGGTGAGGTCGGCATAGAACGCAGCCATACCCTGGGCAAGCTCGCCGAGGCGACCGGCGAAGTAGCCCTGGGCGTTGTCGCCCTGGTACTCGTGGGTATCCCAGCCGCCCAAGTCCACAGTAGCGACGCGCAGCCCCAGTTGCATCTTGATCATCTGAGCCACGGTCTGCATGTCGCGCCCGAAGCCGGTGTTGGGGTAGACCGCGCCGTTGGCGGGAGTGTAGTTGCCGGGATTGCTCCACTCGATGACATCCAGCGCGTTGAGGGTCTGGATGCCCGCCGCGTGCAACCAGCTGGAGCCGCTGTACATCTCGCGCAGGGCTTGGCGCTGCCACCCTTTGTAGTACCAGTGCCCGTTGAGGTTGAAATCGCCGGGCCGGCTCAGGCCGATGGCTTCGCGACTGCCTGCCAGCGATGTGGGCTGCATGTTGCCCACCGCCATCGCGGGCATGATGATCTCGCGGGGTAGGTTGGCTGCGGTTTGTAAATGGCGCGTGATCCAGCCGGTAGTGCTGCTTTTGGAATCGGGCGTGCCCAGTTCCATGTACTGCATGGCGTCGAAGTGGCTGCGCGTGTCGCTGGTCAACCCGGCGGCATGGATGATGGCGAGCCGCTTGTCCTGGAACAGACCATGTAAGGGCGCAGCCGCGGGGTGAAGACCGAAACGGTTGTCCAGTTGGATGGCTTTGTTGTCGCCGCTGACGGGAATCTGGATGTTGGGGCGCTTCTCTTCGTAATGGCGGCGGTCTTCGTCGCGCAGGGGAGGCACGACGCTCAGACCGTCAATGCCGCCGCGCAGAAAGATGACGACCAGGATGTCTTGGTTGGGTTCGGCTTCCGGGCTGCCGAAGGCGGTGAAACTCAGACCGCCGGTCATGGAAGCGATGGCAGCCGAGCAACCGACCAGAAAGCCGCGCCGTGTGGTGCGATTGAGCATGGGAATCTCCTTGCGGGCGCGCCTCAGCGCCACTGGAACGAAGGCGACATGCAGATCAGCGCCACCATCTGGCGCAGGCGGTCTTGGTATTGGTCGTCGGGGAGGGCATAGTCGGGGTTGCGCCCGCTCGCCATGAAGTTGACGATAGGTGTGCGCTCCTCCGGCGGTAAGTTGCGCCCCAAGATGCGCATCGCCCAGAAATCCACCAGCCCGTTAGGCGTGCGGATATCGGCAGGCGTCTGGTTTTCAGGGCGCAGGCGGGGCGTCTCCTTATCCGCGCCGTCGCCGCCGATCTTCCAGCCGAAGAGGTAGTTGCAATGGCGCCAGCGTTGCAACATCCCCATGGTGCCGGTCCAGGCGCGACGGTCGTCGGGGTAACCGTCGGGTGGGCGCCAATCGAACAGCCCTTGGCCCATACTGTCGTAGCTCCAAAAGAAGTTATCGATGGGGCTGAAGTTGGCGTTGAGCGCGCGCAGCAGGCTGATGGAGTACTCCAAGGGGCGCTTGATCTTTTCGCCCCAGGTGGTGCGAAATTCCGGCGAAAGCAGGATGGTGCGTACCACCTGCGCCAGTTGGTTGTCGGCGTTGCGCGTCGCCATGAAGACATCGGCGGCAGCCTGGACGACGCGCTCCGGCGGGTTGTCGCTGATCAGCCGGCGGCAGAGACGGCGACAAACATGGCGTGCCGTGCCGGGATGTTCGACCAGCAGGTCCAGCACATCGTGCCCGTCCTTAATCCCTTGCGCAGCCGGGATGATTTCGCCCAAAACCAATTTGGCATAGGGGAAGTGGGACGACTCATCGAAGGCGAAGAGACCGGTGTCGGTATTGATGCGCCAGCCGGTGAAACAAGTGGTTGCACCGTAGACATCTTCGTCAATGTAGCCGCGACGCTTGCCCGTCTCGTCCACCAGGGTGGGGTCGTCAATGGCGCGCACGCCCAGGTAATTCTCCGCGCCCATGGCGTGTAGCTCGAACAGTTCGCGGGCGTAGTTCTCATTGGGCCGCCCGCCGGAGTTGGACTGGTTGTCCAGGTAAAAGAGCATGGCAGGGCTTTGGGCGACGGCTTCCAGCATCTTGCGGAAGTTGCCCAGCATGTGGCGGCGGATGACGTCGCGGTCGTAATGGATGAGCGTGGGCGCAATCCAATAGTCCCAGCCATAGACGTTGAAGTGGTTATGCCAGTGGTCGGCTAAGACCTCGACCAGTTGGCGCTTGCTGTAGACGGCGCGCAGCAAGGTGGCGCGCTCCAACTCGGCGGCAGGGCGCCACCACTCCACTTTATTGGTGCGGAATTCGCTCCACAGCTGGGTGAGCGGCTTGTTGAGGTGTTGGAAGTTGTGAGCCGCCAAGATAGCGTCACAGGCGCTGTCGTCAATGGACGCCGGGTTGAGTTGTTGGTCCACATACTTGGTGAGGCGGGCGTCGTCGCTGTTGGCGAGCTGGTGAAAGGCGCGCAGGTCGCCCGGTCGCGGGCCGAAGCCCATGCGATTGAGCGCGATGACCGCCAGGGGCGGTCGTGCGGGCAGCCCGGCAGCCGCGATCCCTATCTCCTCGTCGAAGAAAGGGTGGCGCGGGGAGCGCATGGCAGGCGGCAACTCCGCCTCGTTGGCGACAGCTGCTTCCGGTGCTAGGCCGGTAAGCCCGGCGACAACCACCGTTGCGGCGGCGGTGGCGACGCCACCGCGCAGGAGTCTACGCCGCGTCCACACGGGGTCATCGGGGGACGCGACAGGTGAATCAGGCGGTACAACGGTGGACGCGAGGTCCGCGGGTTCAGACATAGACATTCCCCTCCCTGTCTGTCTACATGCTTCAGGCAGTATGGCACAGAAACCGAGGGGCGTCATCGGCGGATTGACTGAGCGATGGCGTGGCGCTCCCTCATCCCGCGCGCCAGTGTAGCACGGTGTGGGCAACGCTAACGGGCGCGCAGGGCACGACTGTGCGACGTAGGCTGGGCGCAAGGTGAACCGAATTGAGGCGAAGTGCGATGGGGAGCGCCGGTGCGCGGCTAGGCGGAAAACAGGGAGCGTAGGGCTGCCAGGTTGGTGGGTTGGAGAATGGCTTCGGCGCGGCGCAGCGCCACGGTTTCCACTGTATGGCAAATCGTGGTGTGGGTTGCGGGATCGGGGCAGGTGAGCAAGCGGACGGCGTTGGCCCAGACCGCATCGCGCCAAGCAGTGAGCAGGCGCGCCGTTGCCCATTCGTCCACGCGCCCCAGCAGTTTGTCCACCATGAAAAAGGCGGGAGTCAGGCGCGTGATGACCTCGTCTTGGACGGTATCAATGGTCTGGGCGATGACTTGGTTGACCAGGCTGTAGTCGGCAAAACGTTGCCGGCGCCGCTCCGGGTCGAGCGTCTCCCACTCCGGCTGCAAGAGTTCGACCACGGTGAAGGTCAAGTCGTAGTTGATGTGGGCATTGACGCCCAGCATGAGATGCTGGAGGGGCAACACATGGGGTTGCTGCGCGGCTTGATGGGCCATGCGCCAGATGGCTGGGGTGGCAGGGTCGTCGCGTTCATAGGCGACCAACGCGTCGAAATAGTAGTCGGCGAAGCGATGAAGCAAGTGGTCTACCCAACCTGCGTCGGCAAAGTCGCCCCGCTCCAGCGCAACCAACATGTTGGCGGTCATCAGCCGGTAGCAGTCCAGAAAGACGGCCCGGCGGTCCCTAGCGGCGCTCCAGGTAGTCACTTGCTGTTGCATACGCGCTAACAGGTCGAGAGGCTCATTTATCATTCAATCGCTCGCCCAACACGCCCTCATCGTTGATGGGTTGATCACCAAGTTGATCACCAAGTAGAGGAGATGGTCATGCTGTTCGCCGGAGGCGGGCGTTGCACCCACGCAGCGAAGCATCCCCCTCTGGTGATCTGCCGGGATTCTTCGTCGCTACGCTCCTCAGAATGACGACTCCCTATCATCCGGCACCACACAATACGCATCTAACCGGACCGGCCCTACAGAGCCGGTAACGGTCGGATGGTATTGTACACGCACAGAGCCGGATCGGGAACTCAAGTGACGCCGCAGACGTTGAGGCGCTGTGTCTACTTTGACCGCTGACCCATTGCAAGACTGGTTGTCCAGACGCGGGCCGGCGCAAGCCGCCGCGCTGATCTTGACGGGCGTATTGCTGTTGGCAGGTACGCTGCCTGCAGCGGGGCAAGCCCAGAACGCGTGCACCCAGGACGTGATTGTGCAGCCGGGCGACACGCTGTCGCGCATTGCCGGGCGCACGTTGGGCAACGTCGCGGCCTTTGCGCAGATTGTCGCCGCGACCAACGCCCAGGCTGGACGTGACGCAAGCTACGCGACCATCACCAACCCCAATGTCTTGGCGGTGGGCTGGAAGCTGTGCATCCCGGTTGCGGGACAGACACCCGCGCCGGTGGTCGCCCAGCCGGTGAGTCCCCTGCCCGCGCCACTCACCGCGGACAGCAACCAGGGCACGGAGGAGCCGAGCGCGCTCGCCGAGCGTCGTACACCCGACGGCCCCCATCCGTTGACCATCGCCTATCTGCGCGACCAAGCATTCCCCGGCAGCGCGCCGGTGATCGAGCAGACGCTGGCGCCGGGCAGCAACTACCGGCGCTATATCGTTTCTTATCGCTCGGAGGGGCTGAAGATCAACGGGCTGATGACTGTGCCCAACGGGCCGAAACCGGCGAGCGGCTGGCCCGTGATCGTCTTTAACCACGGCTATATCCCACCGGAGGTTTACCGACCCACGGAGCGCTATGTAGCCTATGTGGACGGCTTCGCGCGCGCCGGGTATATCGTGTTGCGGCCCGACTATCGCGGTCATGCCGATTCCGAGGGCGAGGCGACCGGCGCATACGGCGACCCCGGTTATACCATCGATGTGATCAACGCGGTCTCCTCTATCAAGCAATACCCCGACGCGGACCCCAACCGCATCGGGCTGTGGGGCCATTCCATGGGCGGCTATATCACGGCGCGAGCGATGGTGGTACGCGGGGATATTCGCGCCGGGGTGATC
>CAKZVN010000131.1 GCA_937922105.1 uncultured Litorilinea sp. | reverse complement strand
GCGCGCGGCGTTGGTCGCCGCGCAGGCCAAAACCCTGGACGAGTTCATTGCCCAGGCCGCGGCCGCGGGCCGCTTTGCGCCGCCGCTCAAGAGCAGCCCGCGCAAAGCCTTGCTCCACGGTCATTGCCATCACAAGGCGCTGGTGGGCAACGAAAGCAGCGTCGCGGCCCTGCGCGCAGCCGGCTATACGGTGGAGGTGATCCCCAGCGGCTGTTGCGGCATGGCAGGCGACTTCGGCTATGAAGCCGACCACTATGAAATCAGCCGCCGCATCGGCGAGGACCGGCTCTTCCCCGCGGTGCGCGCAGCAGACGCGGACACGGTGATCGTCGCCAGCGGGACCAGCTGCCGCCACCAGATCGGCGACTTCACCGGTCGCCACCCGGTTCACTTGGCTGAGGCCCTCGCCGCCGCGCTGGCAGGCTGAGCGCCCCCACCTTCACAGAGTGATGCACCCTATGGACCCACGCCAGTTTGCGCCGCAACAGCGCCAGGCCCCCGACGACCATACCATCCAGCGCTATTCCATCCTGGGCGGGGTCTTGCTCTGCTCGCTGATCAGCGGCTTGCTGGGCGATTCACTCATGGGCGTCTTTTGGATCGAAGTAGGCGAGCCGATCCCACGCGCTTGGCGCTGGTTGTTGGGCGGGCCGGAGCAGAGCTTCGGGACGCAGACCGCGGCGCTGTTGCTGGGGGTGATTCTGTTGGGCTTTGCCGCGGGCGGGCTGTGGTTCCTGTTGATCACAGGCTTGCGCCTGTTGCGCGCCCAGCTGGGCGGGCGGCGTCTGCGCTAGCGCGCGGCGATGCGCAGCAAGTCCGGCCCATACGTTTTGAGCTTCCACGGCCCCAGTCCGGTGATGCGCGCCAATTCCTCCGGGCTGCGCGGCTGCGCTTTGGCAATCATCAAGAGAATCTCATTCGTGAGCACGATGTCGGGCGCGACCCCGCGCGCCGCGGCGACGTCGGCGCGCCAGCGGCGCAAGGCATCGTACCGGTTCAGGGTGGGCCGGTCGAGCATCTGTTCCGGGCGAAAGGTCGGTTCAGGCAGCGGCGGCAAGGGGCGTTGCTTGCCCTCCGCCAGCGCAGCCAAGATCGCCGTGCCATAGCGCTGAATGTCGGCGCTTCCCAGCGCGCGCACCTCGCGCAGCTCGGCAAGGGTCGTGGGTCGGCGCTCGGCTAACTCCACCAGTGCCTGGTTGCTGACAATCTTGAAGGGCGGGCGGTCTTGGCGTTGGGCCTCCTGTTCGCGCCAGAGCCACAGCGCCTCCAGGATACCGGTGAGCGCCGGCGGCACACGGCGCGCTTCCTTCATTTGCCAAAAATCGCGTGGATTCACCGGTCGCGCCCCATAGTCCAGGGTGGAAAGCTGGGCGAAGGCTTCTTTGGCCTCCTCCCAGCGTCCGCGCGCGTGGAGTTCGGCGACCTGGCGCGCGCGCAGCGCAGGCAGGTAGTGGGTATCCATCTGAGCGTAGGCAATCTGTTCGGGGGTGAGGGGGCGCTTACCCCAGTTGGTGCGCTGCATGCGTTTGTCGCTGACCACGCCGAACTGTTCCTCCAAGAGCGCTGCCAGCCCGGCCCGCTCCCAGCCCAAAATGCGCGCGGCCAATTGGGTATCGAACAGGTTGGGGAAGGTGAAGCCGAACGAGCGCTGGAGAAGGAGAATGTCGTTTTCGGCGGCGTGCAGGATCACTTCACGACGGGGATCGGCAAGTAACTCGCGCAGACCGTCCAGGTCCTCATAACGCAGCGGGTCAATCAGGTAATCGGTCACGGGCGGCTCATCACCGCCCGCGGCGGCGCGCGCCGCGCCGTCCGGGTCGGTATAGGTGGTGATCTGGATCAGACACACTTTGGGATAATAGCTGAAGAGGCTGTCGCTCTCGGTGTCCAGGGCAAGCAGCGGCTGGTCGGCGAGATGAGCCAGCATGGCAGCGAAACCGGCGCGGTGATAAACCAGACAAGGGCTGGAGATGCGATGAGGGTTCATGGCTAGGTGGGCCGTTTAGGTCGCCGGTGTGCAGGCAATTCGTGTGTGTCTCAAAAAACGGTGCTTGGGTTCACTCGACTTGTCGAGTACAATAGACACGAGTAGACATGAATCAGATGGCGCGCCGACCAGGACGGGTCGCAACGCAACCGGGGGCGACTGTGCCCATACCGTTACGGCTACCCGGCTGCGTCATGTTACCCCTGCTCTCCGGGGGTGTCAAACGACCGCCCCTGGTTAGGCAAGTCCCCATCGCGTCACGCCCGTTTTCGAAACGGCGCCTAAACAATCGTCTTGCGATACTCGTCCCGGCGCGGGCGGCTGCTGCCCGTGAGCGTGGGATAGCCGAACATTAGGCGGAGGAGCGCAACCGCCGCTCACCGCAGAGTGGCACACACAGGAATGGCAGCAGTTCCGCTCAACCACGAGTCACAAGGAGGGACGCAGTGCAAGCAAGCATCACAGGTGGGGACGAACTCAGCCGGATTGAGCGCGTCGCCCACAACCGTAGCGGGCTATGGGTGGCGATTGTCATCACCATCATCGGCCTCCTGGTCTTCACCGGCATCTTCAACTTCGTCATCCCCGGTCTGGGGGACAACCTAAGCGGCACGCCCCTGATCCTCCTGGGCATGGTGCTCAGCCTAGTGCCCGCCGCAATTTGGCTGTTCTTTTTCTATCGGCTGGACCGCCTGGACCCGGAACCCAAGCAGATGGTCGTGCGCATTTTCCTCATGGGTGCGCTGGTGGCGGCAGCGCTGCGCGACCCGCTCATCAACGGCGTGTTCGACGTGCGCGCCTGGCAATACAACACCTGGTGGGGCCATCTGTTCGGCGGTATCTTGATCGTGGGCGTGATCGAACAGTTCCTCATTTACGCCACCGTGCGCTACGTCATCTTCGAGCACCCGGAATTCGACGAGCGCGTTGACGGCGTGATCTACGCGGTGGCGGCGGGGTTGGGCTTGGCGACCGTGCTCAATTTCCAGTATGTCATCCGCAGCAACGGTGTGGACCTGGACATCGGCTCGGTGCGCATGGTGATCAACGCGCTGGGCTATGCCAGTTTTGCGGGTGTCATGGGCTACTTCATCGGTCAAACACGCTTCGAGAAAACCCCCATCTACTACATGCCGGGGGGATTGGCGCTGGCGGCGGTGTTGAACGGTCTCTTCTGGTTCCTGATTGATCGCACCATCGGCGGCGGCTTGCGCCCCAACCCGTGGGGAGACCTGATCTTTGCCGCCATCGTGGCGGCGCTGACCCTCGCCCTTGCCTTCTGGTTGATCGAGCGCGCCAACGAAGAGACCCTGCGCGTGGCGCACCAAAAGATTCGCGAAGCCATCGGCATGACGCCTGCACCGGTGCCGGCGACGGTTGCGCCCGCCGCGGTTGCCACAGGGGCAAGCGCAGCCGCCCTTGGGCAAGAGTCGCCCGCCGCGCCTGCCGCAACCACGAGCGATGCACCCGCTCCCGCGCAAAGCGACAACGACGGCGCGGAATCCGGCACAGAGTCCGGTCCCACTGCCACACCCAAGGAGAACGCCGAATGACCGCCTTGCTCGCCCGGCTGGCGAAGCCCAGCGTGACCAATGAACCGCCCACCCGCGAAGAACTCCTGCGCACCGAGATCGCGGTGATTGTGGCGGTGCTCTTCGCCCTCTTCCTGGGCATCGGAATCCGCAACAATGCAGTCAACAACCAGCGCACCGTGCGCCTGGGCGACGGTCTGCCCAGCATCGCGGTGCCCGCGGGGTGGATCACCGGTCAACCGGAGGGTACGCTACTCTATGCGCGCAGCCCGCGCACGCGCAGCCTCTTCAACACCGAGTTGACCGTCACCACGCGCGAACTTACCGGCGAAGCAACACTGGCGACCGTACGCACCGGCTTGGCGCTGCAACGCACCCAGGACCTGCTGCGCTATCGCGAACTGGAGGCGCGCAGCGTCACCGTCAACGGTCAACCCGGTATCTTGGTGACCTATGCCTATGTCGCCGACCCGACACGCGACCAGGGCGCTATTGCTCCCCCCGTCGTCGTCGAGGCCCAAGACTTGCTCTTCACCGCGGGCAACAGCGTGGTCATCGTTACTGTGGCGGCAGACGCCACGCTGTGGGACGAAGAGTCGGTCTACGCCGGTCTCATCCATCGCAGTCTGAATGTGCGGCAGGTACAAGGAGGTGGAGAATGATGCCGTGGCGATTCACACAGTCCCTGCGCGCGATGAGTGCGCCGGATGAGACGGCCCAAGCGACGGTTGAGACGCCCCCCGTCGCCAAACGTCCGCGTGTGGTCCATACGGTGCTGCTGGTCTGTGCGTTGGTCTTGACTGCGCTGGGCGCGCAGCCGGTGGCAGCGCAGTTGAGCCGCGAGGGAGTAGCAGCCGGACTGCGCGCCAGCGTCCAGATCATCGTCCCCGACCCGGCTTTCGAGGACTTCAAGACCGGCAGCGGCACCATCCTGACGGCAGAGGGTCTGATTCTCACCAACAACCATGTGGTGGACGGCGACCGCCCCAACGGGCTGTTCAACGACCGCGGCCTGGCAGCCATCGGCGTCGTCCCGCCCGATTTGCGCGGCGAGGCGGTGCTAAAGTACATCGCGGTGGTGGTCAAGACCAGCCCAGAGCTGGACCTGGCGCTGCTCCAGATCGTCGCATTGCTGGACGACCCCGACGCGCCGCTGCCTTCTAATCTCGGCCTCAGCCCGATCGAACTGGGCAACAGCGACGAGTTGGTCATCGGCGACAACGTACATGTCTTCGGCTTCCCCGGTCTCGGCGGCAATTCCCCCACCTATACGCGCGGGACCATCTCCGGCTTCGAGGACGAAAATCGGGACGGCATCTACGACTGGATCAAGACCGATGCCAATATCTCCAGCGGCAACTCCGGCGGGTTGGCGGTGGACGATAATGCGCGCTTCATCGGTGTGCCCACGTGGGTCCGCTTCAGCGATATGGCCTCCATCGGACGGCTACGCGTGGGCAACATTGCGCTCGGCTTTGTCAACAGCTATTTCCCAGAACAACCCGGCAGCGGACCGCGCATCATCAATGTCACCTATGCGCCGTCGGTCAACCGCCGCGGCCAACCGGTGAATCCTGCGACCTCCTTCCCCAATGGAACCACCGACCTCTACGCGGTCTTCGAGTACGCCGGCTTCATTAACGGGCGACCCCTCACCTACATCTGGTATCGCGACGGCCTAGAGATCGCGCGCGATACCTTTACCTGGGACGGCGGCGAAAGCGGGACCGACTGGGTGAGCATCTACAACGACCAGGGGCTGGCAAACGGCTTTACCGAATTGCAGTTGGTCTTCGACGGCACAGCCCTCTATCGCGGCGGTGTCATGGTGGGACCGGGCACACTCCCACAACGCAACACGACCAACGCGAGTTTCGGCGCCATCACCTTTGCCGAGGGCGTCTCCGGCAACCAGCCGGTCGGTGCATCCACCGCCTTCAGCGGCATCAAAGAAGTCTATGCCTTCTTCAGCTACCAGGGCATGAGCAACGGTCTCAGCTGGATGACGCGCTGGTATTACAACGGTCAACTGGTGTTGGAGCGGCCCGCTCTGTGGGAGGCGGGCGCAACCGGCAACTACTACGTCACCCTCTCCCACCCTGACGGCCTGCCTGTGGGCCAATTCAAGCTGGAGCTATACATCCAAGATCGGTTGGTCCAAGAAGGGAGCTTTGCGGTCCAAGATGCCGGGCGGCGCGCCCCGCGCGACGTGGGGCTGATCGGCACAGTGGTCAACGCCAACAACCGGCGCAACCCCGTCGTGGGCGCGCTCGTCGTCTTCCTCACCCCGGGCCGCACCATCAGCGAGTGGGCGGCGCAGGACTTCCCGGACAGCATGGTGCACGGCGTGGGGACCAGCAACCGCAGCGGGCAATTCCAGCTCAATGCGCGCGTCGTCCCCGGCGAATCCTATAGCGTCGTGGTCGTCCACGATGATTACTACCCCATCACCGTGGACGGCTTCCAGATTCCCGCCGACGCCACCGACCCCCACGAGTTGACCGCGTCCATGGAACCGCGCTAAGCGCACGCGCATCGGTCCAGCCCTGTCCTTCCATACAGGGCTGGACCGGACCTACGCCGCAGCCAAACGCGACGCGGAGGATGCTCTCCCTCCGCGCGTTTGCTGCTTTGCCCGCGCGCGGATTTGTCTCATCGCTTTGATGCCGGCGCGGCGCCCTGCTCGTGCCGGGTTCCACACGCCGCGGGCCTTGTGGTATCATGCACGCCGGTTGCGGATGTGTTTCAAGGAGACGTGGTGTGTTGCAACAGCTTGCCGGTTGGCGCCGCGCCTGGCTCGTGGCGCTGCTCTTGACCCTGGGCATGACCCTCCCCGCTTCGGCGGCCCCTCAACGTGCAACATCTGTGCGCTGGCCCACCCTGACCCTCACTCAGGTCGCCACAGGCTTCAACTTCCCGGTACATTTGACCGCAGCCGGCGACGGTAGCGGGCGCCTCTTCATCGTCGAAAAAGCCGGGCGCATCTTCATCTGGCAAAATGGGCAGCGATTGAGCGAACCCTTTTTGGACATTCGCGGCCGCGTACGCAGCTCGTGCAGCGAATGCGGCCTGCTCAGCGTCGCCTTCCCGCCCGATTATGCCGAGTCGGGCTATTTCTTCGTCTATTACAACGCCACCGCCAAACTCTTTCCCACCGACCCGCCCGACGCGCCAAGCCAAGACTCGGTCATTGCGCGCTTCCGCGTCAGCGACGACCCCAACCGCGCCGACCCGGACAGCGAGGAGTACATCCTGACCCAGCAGCAGCCCGCCAGCAACCACAACGGCGGGCAGATCGCCTTCGCGCCGGACGGCACGCTCTTCATCGGCTTCGGCGACGGCGGCGGGGGCGGCGACCCCTTCCGCACCGGTCAAAACCTCAACACCTGGCTCGGCAAGCTCTTGCGCATCCAAGTCGGCGCGACAGGCACCTACACCGTCCCCGCGGACAATCCCTTTGTGGAGACCCCCAACGTGCGCCCGGAAATCTGGGCCTATGGGCTACGCAACCCCTGGCGCTTTGCCTTTGACCGCGTCACCGGCGCCCTCTATATTGCGGACGTGGGCCAGCAGACCTACGAGGAAGTCAACTATGAACCGCCCGGACACCCAGGCGGCTCCAACTACGGCTGGGTGCGCATGGAAGGGCCGCGCTGTTACCCGGCCCTGGACCTCTCCTGCGACATGAGCGGACTGACCATGCCGGTGGCGTGGTATGAGCAAGACGGCAGAGACCGCTCGATCACCGGTGGCGAAATGTTTCGCTCGCGAGCGCCCGGTCAAGCGCCCATCTATCTCTACGGCGACTACGGGTCGGGCCGCGTGCGCGGCCTTCAATTCGACGCAGACGCGCAGCAATGGGTCAACACCCTTCTGCTGGAAACGAACCTGCCCATCACCAGTTTTGGGCTGGATGAAGAAGAAAACGTCTATTTCGTCACAGGCACAGGACAGGTCTGGCGCGTGGATGAACTTCTCGACCTGCCGCTGCAGCAATGGCTTCCGGCCTTGCGCGCCGACTGACCGCGCAGAGTAGCACGGAGAATGTGGTTGCAGGGCAGGCGCGAACTCGTGCACGCCGCCGATCTGCGCGACAATGAGAACTACTTGCCTGCCTATCCGTCATCCGCCGCCACGGCACAACTTGTGCCGACAGTTCGCCCAACGCCATGATCCGCATTCTCTTTCGCCACCGCAGCGGGACCGTGATTGATACGCTCAGCCTGGACCAGGTTGCCGGCGCACTCCAGGACCCGCAG
>CAKZVN010000130.1 GCA_937922105.1 uncultured Litorilinea sp. | reverse complement strand
TGGGGATCAGCCACCGGCTCTTTGCGGTGATGCAGCCGATTGCCGAGCAAGGCGTGGTGGCGCTGAGCTTGACCGGCGTCGTCCTCAGCAACTTGGTTTCCAACGTGCCTGCGGTGTTGCTCTTCCGGCCTTTTGTGCCGCAATTTCCCGCGCCGGAACAGGCCTGGCTGACGCTGGCGCTTTCCACGACCTTTGCCGGGAACCTGACGCTGCTGGGGTCGGTGGCGAATCTGATCGTCGCCGAGATTGCGGCGCGGCGGCATGTCTACCTGACCTTCGGCGAGTATTTGCGCGCCGGGGTCTTGATCACAATCGCCAGCTTGGCGCTGGGGGTGGCGTGGCTGATTTTCATCCTATAGCGCGGCGCGTCCGCAATCACGGAGGGTTGATGGCATGAAGATGAGTTGCTTGCCCGTCTCGCTCTATCCCGACTTGAGCGCGGGCACCCTGAAATTGCCGGATTGGTTTGCTTTTGCCGCGGAGTTGGGGCTGGACGGCGCGGACTTGAGCGTGGTGCATTTGCTCAGCACGGACAGCGCGTATCTGCGCGATCTGCGCACGCAGGCCGCGGATTTGGGCATCGGCATCGTGATGGTGGTGACCTATGCCGATTTTACGCACCCGGACGCCGCCGAGCGAGCACGGCAGGTGGATATGTTGCGCCGCTACATTGACGTGTGCGCGGAGCTGGGGGCGCCCTTTGCGCGCGTGACCGCAGGCCAAGCCCATCCGGGTGTGGGGCGCGCCGAAGGCATCGAGTGGGCAGTGGCAGGGTTGACCAGCTGTCTGGACTATGCGGCGCAGGCTGGGGTGACGCTCTGTTACGAGAATCACACCAAAGGCTATGCGTGGACTTATTTCGACTTTACGCAACCGGCGGACATTTTCCTGGAAGTGATGGAGCGCACCAAAGGAACCGGGCTGCGCCTGCTCTTCGATACGGCGAATACGTTGGCGACCAACGACGATCCCATCGCGGTGTTGGAACAGGTGAAGGACCGCGTGTCGGTGATCCACACCAATGACATTGCGCGACCGGGTTATTATGAGCCGGTGGTACTGGGCGAGGGGGTCGCGCCCATTGTGCCGCTCTATCGCATCCTGCGCGAAGCCGGGTTCGACGGCTGGATTTCGGTGGAGGAAGCCAGCAAGCAGGGCAAAGAGGGCTTCCGCCGCGCCATTCCCTATGCGGATCAGGCATGGGTCGCGGCAGGCGGGACGCCGCGTGGCAGATAAGGCGCGTCGCTTTGGACGAAAAGGAGTGACGATCTGGCTCACGAGATTAGGACACTGCTTACGCTGAATGTTGCTGATATGAAGCGATTCACAAGCAAGATCACCCTGATATCACCGCCCGATTTAATTGAGGAGAGCGTGGCATGAGCATGTTTCAGGGGGCGTGGCCCGCGTTGCTGACGCCGTTTACGGCTGATGACCGGGTCAATGTGCCGGTGTTGCGCGGGTTGGTGGATTATTTGATCGCCAAAGGGATTGGCGGCTTTTATGTGTGCGGCAGCACCGGCGAAGGCGTTTATATGTCGGTGGAGGAGCGCAAGCTGGTCACCGAGGTGGTGATCGAGCAAGCGGCGGGCCGCGTGCCGGTGGTGGCGCATGTGGGGACGATGGTGGCGCGTGACGCGGTGGCGCTAGCAGCCCACGCGCAAGAGGTCGGCGCGGACGCCATCGCCAGCATCATCCCGCCCCAGTTTGCTGCGGTGGACAGCATTGTGGACTATTATGCTGCGCTGGGCCGGGCCGCGGACAAGACGCCGCTCCTGAGCTATATCTTCGGTGGACCGCTGGACGCGGTGGCGCTCATGCGCAAGTTGATGGCGATCCCCACAGTGGCGGGGAGCAAGTACACCGGGCCGAACATGCACGAGTTTCGCATGATCGTGGAACTGGGCCGCGAGCACCACGGGGAGTATGCCTGGACGGTCTTTTCCGGCATGGACGAGGAGTGTTACTTTGCCGCGCTCTTCGGCGCCAGCGGCAACATCGGCTCGACGCTCAACTACATCCCCGGCGTCTATCGCGAGATTCATGCGGCTGCGGCAGCGGGGGATGTGGCACGGGGGACGGAGCTGCAATTGCGCGCCAATGAGTTGACGAGCATTCTGTTCGGCTTTGGGTTCATGGGCGCGATGAAGGAGACCATGTCGCTGTTGGGGTTCGCTTGTGGGCAGCCGCGTTTGCCGGCGCGCCCCTTTGACCCGGCGCGGCGCGGGGAGTTGCGCCGCCAACTGGAAGCCGCCGGCTTTGCCGAACTGGCGGCGCTTTGACATCTGCCAGGACCTTTCCCGGCGCGGCACGAGACAAGAGCGACGAAATCATGCAACCAAAGGAGCAAGCATGGCACGCACAATCAGCTTTGAATTGACCGATAAGGTCGTAGTGGTCACTGGGGCCGGGCGCGGCATCGGCAAGTCCATTGCCTTGATCGCGGCGGAATATGGCGCGGATTTGGCGCTGGGCAGCCGCAACGTGGCGGAGATCGAGGAAGTTGCGGCGGAATGTCGCGCCTTGGGGCGTCGCGCCGAGGCCTGGTCGTTGGATGTGAGCAAGGTTGCCAGCATCCGCGCCTTTGTGGACAAGACCCTGGAGACCTTCGGGCGGATTGATGTGCTGGTCAACAATGCCGGCTATAACACGCCCAAGCCTGCGTTGGAATACACCGAGGAGGAGTTCGACTACATCTCGGATGTGAATTTCAAGGGGGCGTTCTTCATGTCCACCATGGTGGCGCAGAGCATGATCGAGCGCGGCATCGAGGGCAGCATCATCACCATCAGCTCGCAGGTGGGGGTGGTCGGCGGGCCGCTGCGCTCTATCTATTCGGCGGCGAAAGGTGCGGTGGGACAATTCACCCGCTCGCTGGCGGCGGAGTGGGCGCCCCACAAGATCACCGTCAACGCGGTGGCGCCGACCTTTACGCGCACCCCCCTGCTGGAGGCCGCGATCAAGAATCCGTCCTTTGCCAAGAATCTGGAGAAAGTGCCCATGGGGCGCATTGCCGAACCGGAGGAGATCGCGGGGGCGGTGATCTATCTGGCCTCACCCGCGGCGCGCATGGTGACGGGCCAAATCTTGTGTGTGGACGGCGGCTTCACCGCAGTCTAATTTTGCTCGGAGCACCCGGCCTGTGTTGCGACACGGGTCGGGTGTTCTTGTTTGTGGCTCCCAATCAACCCCAAGCCGGAGTTTGTCGTAAGCAAGGAGGATAGCCGGGATGGCAAGCAAATTGCGCGCCGGAGTCATCGGCTGCGGCAGCATCAGCCGCAACCATGTCGCCGGATATTTGAACTGTGGGCGCTATGATGTGGTGGCGCTGGCGGACCTCAACCCCGCCGCGATGGACGAAATGGACCAGCGTTTCGGGCTGAATACCCAACATTACACCGACGCGCGCGAGATGATGGCGCGCGAGAATTTGGATGTGGTGTCGGTCTGCACGTGGCACACGGGCCATGCGCCGTGGACGATTGCCGCAGCCGCGGCACGTCCGAAGGCGATTCTGTGCGAGAAGCCGATGGCGGATACGCTGGGCAAGGCGCGGCAGATGTTGGTGGCGTGCCGGCGCAACAATGTGAAGCTGGTCATCGGGCATCAGCGTCGTTTCTTGCCCTCCTATACGTTAGCCAAAGACCTGATCGCCCAGGGGGCCATCGGAAAAGTGCAGCAGATCGTGAGCATGGGCGGTGACGGCTTGCCCAACTATAGCTCGCACCAGACGGACATGTATCGCTATTTGCTCAGCGACGACGAATGCACCTGGGTGATGGGCAACGTGGAGCGCAAGACCGACCAATATGAGCGCGGCACGCGCATCGAGGACTGTGCGCTGGGGGTCTTCCAGTTTGCCGGAGGCGCGCGGGCGCTGTTGTTGAGCGACTTGGTGCCCAACTATTACCAGGGCGCGTTTATCTACGGCTCCGCGGGGATGATCACCTTGACCACCAGCGACCTGCAACTGCTCAACGAATCCACCGGCGGCAAGTGGCAACACCATGCACCTGACGGCAAGTTCTTCAAGGTCGCCGAGCAGGGGGATCGCTTCGAGTGGTTGGAGGGCGGCGCGGCCCAGGCCGATGAACTGGCGGACTGGATCGAGGGCAAGGTGGAGACCCACCGCGGGCGCGGCGAAAACGGCTACAAAGCACTGGAGATGATCCATGCCATCTATGAATCGGCGCGCTGCCACGAGAAGGTGGTGATGCCCATGCGCACGTTGCTCAATCCGTTGGATGTGATGATTGATGCCGGTCAGTTGCCGGTGGAGCGACCGGGGCGCTACGACATTCGCGCCTTCTTGCTGCGCGGGGAGCGCATGGAATCCGACACCGAGGGGGCAGCGCAACAGGAGCCGGCTGTATGACCATTCGCATGGCGCAGTACGGCACCAAGCACGGGCACGCCGGCGGGAAGCTGCTCTCCATGCTCAAACACCCGGAGGTGGAGGTGGTGGGCGTGTATGAGCCGGACCCGGTGCGGCGCGCCCAGGTGGCGGAGCAGGAGCCTTTTCGCGGGGTGCGTTGGTTTTCCAGCGCAGAGGAGATGCTGGGCGATCCATCCATTGTGGCGGTGGCGTCGGAAGGGCTGAACTCGGAGAGCCTGAGTCAGACCGAGGAGATCGTGGCGGCGG
>CAKZVN010000129.1 GCA_937922105.1 uncultured Litorilinea sp. | reverse complement strand
CGCCTGTGCCCGGCAGTGTCGTTTCCGTGGCAGTGGGCGTGACGGTCGGGATGGGCGTATCGGTGGCGGTGGGGGTGGGGGTCGGTGTATCGGTCGGCACCGGGGTCGCGGTCGGGATGGGGGTGTTGGTGGGCGTCGCGGTAGGTGTCGCCGTGGGTGTGTCGGTGGGCGTCGGCGTGGCGGTAGGCGTCTGGGTGGGGGTAGGCGTCAGCGTCGGCGTGGGCGTCGGCGTCGCCAGGGCTGCGGCGACATCCAGCGGCGGCATGGTCGCGGCTGTGTAGAAAGTCAGCCCCTCGTCGTCGCTGCGCAGCACCCAGTCGGTTGCGGTGGCGGCGTAGATGGTACGCGGGGCTTCCACCGTGTTGGCGACGGCGTAGGTCACGCCGGTATAGGGCGCGCCGTTGACGGTGGGCCGCGCCCAGGTCGTGCCGCTGCCCACCCAAATGCCTGTCTCGGTCGCTGCGACCAGCAAGCGCCCGGTGTCAATCACATCGTAGACGATGGTGGCGGGGAAGCCGGCAACCGGCGCCCAGTTCGTGCCGTCGTCACTGCGATAGAGACCTTGCCCTGTCCCGGCGTAGATGGCGTTGTCCAGCGTCCACAGACTAAAGACGATCAGGGTATTGGGGATGCTGGGGACGCGTTCCCAGACGATGGCGCCGGGGGAGAGGCGGAAGAGACCGGCATGGGTCCCGGCGTAGAGGTCGCCCTTGAAGAGGACGACTTCACGCACGCGGCGCGCTTCACCGGTGAGACCGCCGTCGAGTTTTTGCCAAATGTCGCCGCCGTTGGGGGTGCGGAAGACTCCCTCGAACCGCGTGGCGGCGTAGAAGACGGTGACGCCTTGCTCGACCACGGAGTAGAGTTCGCCCACCGCGGCGTTTTCAGCCAAGAGCGCCTTGAAGTTGGGCAGTTCTTCCCAGGTTTGACCGCCGTCACGGCTGCGGAACATATGACCGAAGCCGCCGTCGCCGGCAAGCACCAGGTTGGGGTTTTGCGGGTCCACCGCCAGCGCGGCAATGGAGACATTGGCGCGCATCCCGGTGTTGCTGCCGTTCCAGGTGACCGCGCCATTGGTGGTGCGATAGACATTGACCGCATCAGGCGCGTTGAGTGTCCCTGCCAGGACTTGGTCCGGGCGACCGGGCAGCACGACCAGACTGATAGGGGTGTTGCGCGTGGGGACAGCCGTTCCCTGCGCCAGCGCAGGAACCAAGCGACTGCCCAGCAACAGGAGGAACAGCACCAGAAGCACGCGCGCGACCCAGCTGCCGCGCGCGACGAAACGAGCTATAGAGCGCAGGTGTTGTAGGCGAGATGCAATCACGATGAACAACAGACCTAGATTAGGCGACGGGCGCAATCGAAACGGGCGATTCGGCGGACGGGGCAAGCGCATGGCTTGGCGCGCAAAACAAAGCACGCTTTGGGGCGCGCCGCTTGATCTGCGCGCACAATAATCCCCTCAAGGTAGAAGACGTTTCCCCGTCCAAAAAGCAACGCCGGCTCGTTGTCGAATTGTAGCGCAGACCCGGACCGATTGCCCCAAACAAAATCAACGTCAGGGGAGGGGTGATGGTTCCTCCCATGACGTTGATCGGTTGGCACAGACGGCTCGTAATGAACCGGTCCACTGGACTCACAGCGAGGAGTACTGCAACGTGCAGGCTCCTAGAGCATCAACCCTAACAACTGGCGTGACGCGTCGTTGGCCCAGTTAATGATACCGGCAGGGTAGAGGCCCAGCCAGATGGTAAAGCCGACGCAGATGAAGACGATGGTTTGCACGGCAATCGGCACGTTCAGACGCACGGGCAAGGCTTCCTCCGCGCGGTCGCTGAAGAACATGGCGCGCACTACGTTTAGGTAGTAGAACGCGGCGACGCCTGCGTTGATCAAGCCGATACCCGCCAGCCAGAAGTATTGGTGTTGGATGGCGGCGCCGAAGACGTAGAACTTGCCTACAAAGCCGCCGGTCAAGGGGATACCGGTCAGGCTGAGTAGGAAGATGAACATACCCCATGCCAGCCCCGGCGACTTTTGTACCAGGTTGTTGAAGGCGCTGAGCTCGGTGCTGCCCGTCGTCTCCTCCACAGCCAAGATCACCATGAACGCGCCGATGTTGGTGAAGAGATAGGCGAAGAGATAGAGCAATAGGCCGTTCAGCCCGTTCATGCCCAGCGTGTTGATGTCCACCAGGTCGCTGCCCACGATGGCGGTCAACCCCATGAGGATGTAACCGGCCTGGGCTACTGAGCTATAAGCCAGCATGCGCTTGACGTTGCTTTGGCGCAGGGCAGCCAAGTTGCCCAGGGTCATGGTCAGGATGCTCAAACCGGCGAGCAGGGGGACCCAGTCGACGCGATAGGTGCCCAGGGCGACGATGAGCGTGCGCGCCATGACCGCAAAGCCGACCGCCTTGGACGCGGTGGAGAGGTAGGCGGTGATGGGCGTCGGTGCGCCGTCGTAGGTGTCGGGCGCCCACTGGTAGAAGGGGGCCAGGCTGGCTTTAAAGCCGAAGCCGACCAACGCCAGCAGGGCCGCAGGCAAGATGATGTTGTGCATGTCCCCCTGGGTCGCCAGGGCTTCCCCGATCTCGCGCAGGTTGAGCGAGCCGGTCGCGCCGTAGAGCAAGCTCATGCCGTAGAGCATGAGCGCGGAGGCTACCGAACCGTAGATGAAATACTTCACGCCGGCCTCGGCGCTGCGCCGGTTCTCGCGCATGATCCCCGCCAGCACATAGCTGGTGATGGAGAGGAACTCGATGGAGAGAAAGAGCAGCAGCAGGTTGTTGGCGCTGACCGCCAAGCTCATAGCCAGCGTGACGAACATGAAGAGCGTCCAAAATTCGCCGCGACCAGCCGCGTGTTTGTTCATGTACGCGCCGCCGCCGATGGCGACCAACACCATGCCGGTGTAAATCACGATTTTGAGGAAGGTGGCGAAGGGGTCAATATCCACCATCGCCAGGGCGACATACGGCTCCATCTCCAATTGCAGGACAACGCCCACCAGCGCCACGATCAAAAAGAGGACGCTGACAGCCATGAAGCCGCGACCGGAGTCTTGGCGCCGGCCCTGGGCCATGTCCAGGATTAGGATCAGGAGGCCGCCCGTCAGCAGGAGAATCTCCGGGAGAATCCCGCCTAGTGCGCCGAAGCTGATCTCGTTCAAGATATGCCCCCTTGCTTACAGCAGCCCTTGGATGAACTGGAGCAGTTCCACCGCGGACCCGTTGAAGTAATTCAGGATCAGGGTGGGGTAGATGCCGAGAATGAACATGCCGATGATCAACGGCCAAAGCGTCAGCTTTTCGAAGCCGACCATATCGGTGGGGCCATCGCTGGCGCGCCCGTCCACGGTTGTCCAGTGGTGTAGCTTGGTCGGGTCGTATTGGCCCAGGAAGACGTTCTGGATGATGCGCCACAGGATGTAGACCGCGGTGATGATGATGCCGATGGTGCCGAAGGCGGCCCAGAAGGGGACCAGGGCAAAGGCTCCGCGGAAGGTGAAGAACTCGGCCCAGAAGCCCGCCAACCCCGGTAGCCCCAAGCTGGCAAAGCCCGCCACCATCATCATGCCGTAGTAGTAAGGGGTCATGGTGCTAAGGCCGCCGAACTTGGACAACTCACGCGTGTGCGCCCGCTCGTAAATCACGCCGACCAGCAAGAACAGCGCGCCGGTGATGATGCCATGGTTGAACATCTGCAATGTCGCGCCGTTGATCGCCATGGCCGCGCTGTCCATCACGGTTTCGTAGCTGACGCCGAAGATGGCGGCGGCGCGCTCGGCCCCTTCCCGTGTGAGGACCGACGAAGCCGCGCCGATGCCCAACATGACGTAGCCCATGTGGCTCACCGAGCTATAGGCGATCAGGCGCTTGAGGTCGGTTTGGGCTACGCAGACGAAGGCGCCGTAGACGATGGCGATTGCACCCAGCGCCACCACCCACATGGACCAGTACTCGCTGGCGGTGGGGTAGGTGGGGAGCACGATGCGTAGGAAACCATACGCACCCAGCTTCAGCAACACGCCCGCCAGGATCACGCTGCCCGCGGTGGGTGCCTCGGTGTGCGCGTCGGGAAGCCAGGTGTGGAAGGGGAAGCTGGGAAC
>CAKZVN010000128.1 GCA_937922105.1 uncultured Litorilinea sp. | reverse complement strand
AAGACGGTGTGCGCTTCGTGGAAGGTTTGCCACGCGTCCGTGGCGTCCCTATAATAGCGCACAATGCCGCGAAGGGTGGAACCGGGCGGATCGGCGTATGGCAAGGTACGTGCCCTCTGCCCACGGTCGGCGACCGCAGGTCAAGCCGCTAGAGATGGAGTGCAGACGCAGATATGGAACGAGACCTTCGACATGAGGCGACGGTGGGATGGAACGGCGAGACCGCGCCGCGCCCGCTGATTGGTGTGCCCACCGGGCGCGAAAAGTCGCAGCGCTTTTTCGGCTTGCCCTTGTATATCATGAATCAAACCTATGTGCGTACCCTGGAGATGCTGGGGGCGCTGCCGGTGTTGATCCCGCTGCAGATGAGTGATGCGACGTTGCGCGGAATCTTTGAGCGCTTGGACGGCCTGCTCTTGCCCGGCGGCGAGGATGTGGACCCTAGCTTTTACGGCGCGGAACGCCACCCGCAACTGGGACCTACCGACCGGGAACGCGACCGCACGGAGTTGCTCTTGACCGAGTGGGCGCTGGAGATCGGGATGCCCATCTTAGGGGTGTGCCGGGGCGCACAAGTGATCAATGTGGCGTGCGGCGGGACGCTCTATCAGGACTTGACCAGCGAGCGCCCCGACTTGATGAAGCACGACTATTTCCCGCCCAACTTTGAGCGTTTCCGCGTCTCCCATCGCATCGAGATCGAGCAAGGGAGTTTGCTGGCGCGTGCGTTGGGGGAGGTGCACGAGGTCAATTCCATGCATCACCAGGGGATTGACCGCTTGGGCGCCGGGCTGCGACCGGTTGCGGTGGCGGAAGATGGTCTGGTGGAGGCGGTGGAGATGCCGGGGCTGCCCTACGTGCTGGGGGTGCAGTGGCACCCGGAGGAGCTTGCCAAGACTGACCAGCACAGCGGGCAACTGTTTTACGACTTTGTGGTGGCTGCCGCGGGGCCGTGGCGGGCGCAGCACCGGGAGACATCTGCTGCGCGTCCGGCTATCCGGCACCTGTGCGCAACCGGCAACGGGAAGCATGCCCTCGAGGCGCGTGGGCATGCGGCTGTGCCCAGCCCGGAAGCGGGCGTCGTTGCCTGTTCATGATCGTGTGTCACCTCGCCTAGCCGGTGTGCGGCCCGCATGACCCTGGTGAATCCGGTGGTTGCCGTTGCGCGCCGGCTGCGCGAGCATCGTGACTTTCTCATCCTCTTTGTCCTCTTTGCCGCCTACCGGCTGGGCAGCATCCTCCTGCTGCGTCCCGGCGGCTATGTGCGCGATTACAGCGACCTGATCTATTACCTGGCGCGCGCCTCTGCCCAGGACAGCGGCTATTTCCCCTATCGCGACTACTGGTCGGAATATCCGCCGCTGGCGGCGTGGCTACCGGTGTGGGTCGACCGCATCAGCCGCGAGATTCCGGTTTGGGAAGAGCCGCGGCTCTGGTTTGCCCTGCTGTTCGGTAGCCTGATGGTGTTGGGGGAATGCGCGACGTTGCTGGCGCTTTATCTGTTGGCGCGGCGTATGTGGGCCGGTGAGGCCCTGCGTCCGCTATGGCAATATGCCGGGCTGTTGCTACCCGTCTACTTTGTGGGCGGCTGGTATGATGCGTTGCCGGTGGCGACCCTGCTGGTGGGGCTGGCGTTGTTGACCGGGCGCGTAGGGCGTTTCTCCGCGCCGGCAACCGGGGTCGTGTTGGCAATCGGCGGGCTGCTCAAGCTGGTGCCGCTGGCGCTGGTGGTGGTGCCGTGGGTAGCGCTGGAACGGTGGCGGGCGCGGTTGACCATTGCTGTGACCGCCGTCGGTTTGTTTGTGGCGGGCTATGGAGTGATGGCGCTTTGGGGGCCTGTGATGACCGCGGCTTCGCTGCGCTCCCTGGTGGACCGCTCCGGCTGGGGGACGCTGGTGGCATGGGCCAACGGGCGACAGACCCTGGGCGCGGTGGTGGGCGACATCTTTGACCCTGCCGCAGAGATGGCGCTTTATGTGGCGACGGTGCCTTCCTGGCTGGGCGCGGCTCCCTTTGTGTTGGCGGGCGGGTTGGTCTTTGTCCGGCTGCTGCGTCGTGGGCGCATCTTGGGGACGGCGGACACGGTGCGGTTCACCGGGTTGATGGTCGCGCTGATGTTGTTGGCGTATCCGGCGTGGAACCCGCAATACGCGCTCTATCTGTTGCCGCTGTTGCCGTTGATTTGGCCGTATGGTCGTGGCGCGTTGTATGCGCTGCTTTTGAGCGCGGCGGTCGTCTTGGAATTTCCTCTCTACCACATTCTGGTGGGTCCGGAATACCCGCCGGAGGTGGAGCGGATCATTCCCATGAATTTCCGCGAACTTTATCTCGCGTTGATCCTCATCCGCACTTGGTTGCTGGCAGCGATTGCGCTGGACTTGGGCGCGGGGCTGCTGCACGCTCCAGGTTGGGTGCGGCGCGCGGCGCCGGTGGCGGCTGCGCTGGCGCTGGCAGCGATGGTGTGGGTGGTGCCGCGCATGGGACAGGCGTATGCGCTGGGCCGTTTTGCTGCCAGCCCCCTGCGCGCGCCTGCGCTGTATCTCAACGGCGCCGCGAGCACGGCTCCCATCTGGGCGCTGGACCAAGCGACGGCGCGCGGACTGCGTCCCTTTTTGGTCGCGCGTGACCGGCTGCACGTGGTGGGCGTGTACCCCTCGGCGGTTGCGACGCCCACGGTAGCGGATTTCTGGTTGCTGGGTGGACCGGGCGATGGGAAGGAACGCATCCACGGGGCGGCATGGGCTGTGGGCTGCGCCGACTGGCTGCGCGGCGATCGGTGGCGGTTGTGGCGGTGCGGCGCACCGGCTGTGAACGCGCAGGCGGTGTGGGAAGAGGGTATCCACCTGGCGGCTGTGGCGGCGACGCCCGTGGGCCGGGAACGCGTTCACCTGACACTGCTCTGGTCTACGCACAGAACCATCGCGCAGGACTTTACGGTCTTTGCCCACTTGGTGGATGCCGAGGGGGCATTGGTAGGACAGTGGGACCAAGTGCCCGCGCAGGGAGGCGCGCCGACCACCAGTTGGCGCACGGATCGGCTGGTGCTGGATGATTCGGTGATCCCGGTGGCGCGGCCCGATGCCCCGCAGCCGTGGACGTTGCGCGTGGGGTGGTATGACGCACAGTCGGGCCGACGTTTGCCGTTGGTTGCTGCCGAGCCGGACCGTGTAGACGATGCCGTGGTGGTGGCGACATTTGGGAATTTGCGATAACGGGTGATGTGGCGCAAGAGCGTGGAGTGGGGCGAGAGGCCTGGTCTGCACATTTGTTCCGACATGGGTTGGGATAACTCGCCGCGCTGGGGTATAATGAACGACTAGACTTTGGTATGTTGCGTCGGATCGCTGGCATTGAGGAACGGCAATGGACGAGAGAGTTGGGCCGCAAGGCGATGAATCCCAAGAGGACCCCCTGGCGTTGGACGACGATACCGGCGGCTTGGCGGCAAGCACGGACCGCGCGCCGGAGGATGTCGCACCGGATGAGGAAGACATCACGGCACAAACCGGTGCCGGAGACGGTGACGACGACGGCAACGGTCCTACGGGACCGTTGAACGGCGCGGGCTATCACGCCGGGAACGTGCGTCCCATCTCCATTGAAGAAGAGATGCGCGCCAGCTACTTGGATTACGCCATGAGCGTAATTGTGGCGCGCGCGCTGCCCGATGCGCGGGACGGTCTTAAGCCGGTGCATCGCCGCATTCTCTACGCCATGCACGATATGGGCTTGCAGCCCAATGCTGCCTATAAAAAGAGCGCGCGTATCGTCGGCGAAGTGTTGGGTAAGTATCACCCCCACGGCGACTCGGCGGTCTATGACGCGATGGCGCGCATGGCCCAAGATTTCAGCCTGCGCTATCCGTTGGTGGACGGTCAAGGCAACTTCGGCTCGATTGACGGCGACAGCCCGGCGGCTATGCGCTATACCGAAGCGCGGCTGGCGCCGATCGCAGAGACGTTGCTGCGCGATATTGACATGGATACCGTGGATTGGCGCATGAACTTCGACGACAGCCTGCAAGAGCCGCAGGTGTTGCCCGCCATGCTGCCCAATCTACTGCTGAACGGGACAAGCGGGATTGCCGTGGGCATGGCGACCAATATCCCGCCGCACAATCTGAACGAGATCGCGGACGCAGTGGCGTTTCTGATTGACAACTGGGAGCGCCGCGCCGAGATCGGCCTGGAGGAGTTGATGGCCTTTGTCAAAGGGCCGGACTTCCCGACAGGCGGGATTATCCTGGGGACCGACGGGATCAAACAGGCGTTGGGAACCGGGCGCGGGCGCATCCTCTTGCGCGCCAAGACCGTGATCGAGGAGATGAACAGCGGGCGCTTCCGCATCATCGTCACCGAGATTCCCTACCAAGTCAACAAGGCGACGCTCATCGAGCGCATCGCCGAACTGGCGCGCAACGGTACGCTGGATCAAATCAGCGACCTGCGCGATGAGAGCGACCGCCGCGGGATGCGGATTGTGATCGAGTTGAAGCGCGGGGCTGCGCCCAAGAAGGTCCGTAATCGCCTGTTCAAGCATACCCAGCTCCAGACGACTTTCGGCGTGAATGCCCTGGCGCTGGTGAACGACGAGCCGGCGACGCTGAGTTTGCGCCGGGCGCTGGTGGTCTATGTGGAGCATCGCGTGGAGGTGATCACGCGGCGCTCGGAGTATCAGCTCGGTAAAGCGCGCGAGCGTGCCCACATCCTGGAAGGGTTGCGGATTGCGCTGCAATTCCTGGACGAGGTGATCCGCATCATCCGCGCCAGCGAGAGCGCGGAGGCGGCGCGCAGCGCGTTGGTCGCCCAGTTTGGGCTGAGCGAGGTGCAGGCGCAGGCGATCCTCGATATGCAGTTGCGGCGCTTGGCGGCGCTGGAGCGGCAGCGCATCGAAGACGAATACAACGAGGTCATGGCGCGCATCGCCTATTTGGAAGATTTGTTGGCGCACCCCGAAAAGGTGCGCGGCTTGGTGCGTGAGGATATTCTGTGGCTCAAGGAAAAGTTCGGCGACGAGCGGCGCACGATGATCGCCGCGGATGCCAGCGGCGACTTGAGCGAGGAAGATTTGATCGCCCAGGACAACGTTCTGATCAGCTTCAGCGCAGGGGCTTACATCAAACGCATGCCCGCCGAGGTCTTCCGTGCCCAGCGCCGCGGAGGACAGGGCGTGCGCGGCATGGCGACGCGGCAAGAAGATGAGGTGATCAGCCTTCTCTTCGCGCGTACATTGGATACGATCCTCTTTTTTACGGACAAAGGACGCGCCTATAGTAGCAAGGTGTACGAGTTGCCGGAAGGTAGCCGTACCAGTCGCGGCGCGCACATTGCCAACGTCCTCAACTTGCAGCCCGACGAGCGCGTGACCGCCATGTTGGTGGTGCCGGATTTTGAGCAGGCGGAGTATGTGACGCTCATCACCCGCAAGGCGCGTATCAAACGCATGGAACTGAACGTCTTCAGTAATGTGCGATCGACCGGCCTGATTGCAATGAATTTGGACGATCAAGATTCGTTGGATTGGGCGCGCATGACCAATGGCGATCAGGAATTCATGATTGTCACGCGGCACGGCAAGGCGCTGCGTTTCCATGAACAGAGTGTGCGCCAGATGGGGAGGACGGCCTCCGGGGTGATGGCAATGCGTCTCTTAGGCGACGACGAGATCGTCAGCCTGGATGTGGTGCGCGAGGGGTGCGATTTGCTGGTGTTGCATGAGCGCGGTTGGGGCAAGCGCACGCCGCTGGAGGAGTTCAACAGCAAGGGGCGCTATACCCAGGGCAACTGGGCGACGGATCACCGGCGCTTGGGCGAGATCGGCAAAATCGTGGCGGCGCGTGTGGTCCATCCCAAAGACCAGATTACGGTGATCACCGCCAACGGGATTGTGCTGCGCACACCTGTGCAAGGGATTAGCCGGATGGGACGCAGTACACGTGGGGTGCGCGTGGTCAATTTGCAAGAAGGTGACAGCGTGGCTGCGTTGGCGGTCTTGGCGCACGAAGACCTGATGCGCGGGGTAGACGGCGGCGCCGAGGACGTGGAGCAAAATGGGGCCGCGCCGGTTGTCACTGAGGAGACCCCGGAAGTTGCCGGGACGTTGCCGCAGGGCGAGGGTGTGGCGTAGTAGAACCGTGAGGATAGCCGGTTCGGGAAGTCATCCGATGGACAGTGTGCAAGTTCAGAGTCCGGGGCAGCAATTAGCCTATCTGCCTGATGCCGACCCCGCCGTGCTGGCTGAGACGCTGGTGGCGTTCGCCAACACCGATGGCGGGACTGTGGTCTTGGGCATGAGTGCCACGGGACGGCCCGGTACATTGCGGCAGGAAGAGGACGCCAATGACGCGTTGGCGGCAGCTCTGCGTCTCTGTCGCCCGCCGGTGGTCACCGAGTGGAGTCGCCAGCAGGGTCCGGTGGGCACGGTCTTCGTGTTGCGTGTCCGGCGCAGCGCGGAAGTCCATACGCTGTGGGATGGGCGGGTGATGATCCGCCGGGGCGCGGAGAATCGCCCCCTGGAGACCGCCGATGTAGACCACGTGCTGGGCGGGCGCACCACCGGCGAATTTGAGCTGCAGGAAGTGGCGGGCGCGACACGCCGCGACTTGGACGAAAAGGTGATTGAGACCTATTTGGAGAAGCGGCTCCAGCGCAGCCCCAGCAGCGCGCCCATGCCGAAGGATACACTTTTGCAGCACATTGGCGCCTTGAGCGAGAACTTGGTGCCGACGGTGAGCGGGTTGCTGCTGTTCGGCAAGGAACCGCAGCTGTTTATGCCCCATAGCCGCGCCATCTTTGTGCGCTTTGGCGATACGCAACCGCGCCAGGCGGATGGCGGCTTCGGCTATGGTCGTCGTGAGGAGTTTCTGGGGCCGTTGCCGGTAATTCTGGAATCGGCCTGGCGGGTCATCTTACAGGAGATGGACAAGCGCTCGGTGGTGCGTGGCTTGCATCGCCACGAGGAGACGGAATATCCTGTCTTTGCCGTGCGCGAGGCGCTGGTCAACGCGGTGGCGCATCGCGATTACCGGCTGACTGGGCGCAGCATTGAGATTCGCATGTATACCGACCGGCTGGAGATTACCAGCCCCGGTGGGTTGCCCGCACACATCACGCTGGACAATATTGTCGAGGAGCACTACAGCCGCAACCCGCGTATCGTCAACGGATTGTACCAGTGGGGCTACATCGAGGAACTGGGGCTGGGCATCCCGCGCATGATCCAGGAGATGGTGGATACGGGCCATCCGCCGCCGACATTCGAGGCGAAGAGCCATCGCTTCACGGTGATCATGTATAACTCCAAAGACCCGACGCGCATCGTTCAAGAGTATGAGCGCAGCATGAACGAGCGCCAACTGAAGGCGATGGAGTTTATCCAGCGCAACGGGACAATCACCAATCGTGACTACCGCGACCTTTGTCCTCACGTGGGGCAGGAGACCATCCGCTTGGACTTGGCGGACTTGGTAAGCAAGGGGATTTTGCTCAAGATCGGCGACAAGCGCGGCACGCGCTACATCCTGAAGTAGGCGCGTCGCGAAAATCCCAAGTAACCCAATTTGGGATAGTTGGGTAAGCGGTTATCCCCAATATCCCAATTGGGTTATTGGGGATAAGGGGTGGGTATCCAAAGAGAGAGCCGGGGCAGTGAGTATGTACGACCGGCACCGGCTTGGAGAAGCGAATCGAACGCATGGCTAATCGAGAGAGTTCTACAGAGCCGTTTGCCCTCTTGCCCGATGGCACGGCGACCGAAGCCAAGAACGGCCCGGCAGAAGGTGGGGCGACAGAGCAAACCGCTGCGCAGCAGCCGTCCATGGCTTGGTTGCTGCTGCGCGAGGTAGTCGAGACGGTGGTCCTGGCGCTGGTGATTTTCTTGTTGATCCGCCAAGTGGTGCAGAACTACCGTATCGAAAGCCATTCCATGCGTCCCAATTTTGAGGAGGGCCAGTTTATTTTGGTGAATAAACTGGCTTTCAAGCTGGGCGCGCCCAGTCGGGGGGACGTGATCATCTTCCACAACCCCAACAATGTGCAGGAAGATTATATCAAGCGGGTGATCGGGCTGCCGGGTGACACGGTGGAGGTACGCGGGCAAACGGTCTACATCAACAACCGACCGCTGCCGGAGGACTATCCGCACAATCAATTGGCGCCCAACAGTCACTTCGGACCGGTGGTGGTGGAGGCGGACCATCTCTTTGTCATGGGCGACAACCGGCCCAATTCCACCGACAGCCGGGCCTTTGGGCCGTTATCGGAGGATTTGATCGTGGGCAAGGCGTGGGTACGCGTTTGGCCCCTTTCCCAATTCGGGCTGATCCAGCATTATGATCTCGAGCCGCTGCCGGCAACATCGGGCGGTTCGTAGTGGGTGAACAGCATAGTATAAGCAGGACCACGGAGCTGCCGGGTCGTCGGCGCGGATGGAAGGAAATTCTCCGGCGCTCCATTCGGAAAGGAGGGGATATCCCTTGTTCGAGAAGTCAACTGCGGAGTTGCAGGAGATGGTGAGTTTAGCGGTCACGCGCGCCTTGCAAGAAGGCAGCGAGACGCCCGCTCCCGCGCCTGCGCTCAACCTGAGTGCGACCGACGCGGCGCGCCTGATTGACCATACATTGCTCAAGCCGGAGGCGACCGAGGAGCAGATTCGCAAGCTGTGCCGCGAGGCGCAAGAATATCGCTTTGCGTCGGTCTGTGTAAATCCGACCTGGGTGCCACTCTGCCGCAACTTGTTGGTGGAGTCACCGGTGAAGGTGTGTACGGTGGTGGGCTTTCCGCTGGGCGCGACCTTGCCGGAAGTGAAGGCCTTCGAGGCGGAGCGCGCATTGCAGGCGGGCGCGCACGAATTGGATATGGTGATCAACGTGGGCCGGCTGAAGTCGGGCAATCACCAGATCGTCTTCCAGGACGTGGCAGCGGTGGTGAGTGTGGCGCGGCGCGCCGGCGCGCTGGTAAAGGCGATCATCGAGACCGCGTTGCTCAGCGAGGAAGAGAAGGTCGCAGCCTGTGTCTTGGCGCAGGCGGGTGGCGTGGATTTCGTCAAGACCTCCACAGGATTCAGCGGTGGCGGCGCAACGGTGGCGGATGTGGCGCTCATGCGGCGCGTGGTGGGTCCGGTGCTGGGCGTGAAAGCCAGCGGCGGCATTCGCACCGCCGACGATGTGCGGCGCATGGTCGCCGCGGGGGCGACGCGCATCGGCGCAAGCGCCGGGGTCGCCATTATGCAGGAATTTCGCAAGCAGGGCGCTGCTGCCAAACCTGTGACCGAAAAAGAGAGCGCATACTGATGAGCGTGCGGGTGCCGGATTTCGCGCTGATTATTGGACATGTCTGGCGCTGTTTGAATTGTCGGGAAGCCCTCCTCACCGACCCGGACACGGTGTGGCTCGGCTATAAGCTGAGCGACGAGCAACGGGCGCGTATCCGCGAGTTGGATGACGACTCATTCCAGACCATGCTGCGTCTGGCGGAAGCGACCGGGTTGAGCACACGGGAGTTGGAGGCGGCGATCGAGCACCCGCGCGCCCGCTTGCGCCATCTGGGCAGTGTGAAGGGCGACTATCTGCAACGCTTAAACGGCGAACGTTAAGGCGTGGCGAGAGTTGGGAACAAGGCGCGTCCCGCGCATGGGGGCGCGCCTTTGTGTATGAGCCGTCCGTCGTTTGCGCGGGTGCGCGCCACGACCGGGTCGGCCTTGGATGGAAGGACGATTGCGGCAACCATCATGAAACAAGTCATTCCGGGCCTGTGGGAGATTGATGAGATCGGCAACGATGTGCATGTCTATCTGTGGGAGTGGCGTGAGGGATATACGCTGATTGACACCGGCTATCCCAAAGATGCGCCGCGCATCTTGGACGCGTTGGTGGCGCGCCATATCCCTGCCCACGCGGTGCGGCGTATCATTGTGACCCACGCCGATCTAGATCATTCGGGCGGGCTGGCGCAACTCAAGCGCGCCACCCAGGCACGCGTCGTCTGCCATACGGTGGAAAAGGCCTTTCTGGAGCATCCGCTGCGTCGGCAACCGGCAGCGTGGCTGCTGCGCGCGCCCTATCTGTTGACCACCATGCTGCCCGGTTACACGCTACGCCCGGTCACGCCTGATGAACTGGTGGTGGATGGGCAGGAGTTGCCCGAAGGCTTCACGGTGGTGCATACGCCGGGCCACACGCCGGGGCATATTTCGTTGCTCCATCGCGGCAAGCGCTTCTTGATTGCCGGGGACGCGCTTTCTAACCGCAACGGCAAACTACGCACGCCGACGCGACTATACACGCCCGACACCCTGAACGCGCAGCGCAGCGTCTGGAAGTTGGCGAAGAAATATGGCGACGACTTCGAGACGGTGGTCTTCGGTCACGGTCCCGCGATCTTAAACAATGGCGGCAAGCGCGTGAAGAGTTTGGCGAGCCAAATCTTTGCCACCGACGTGTAGCCCGTGCCGCGCCTTAGACCGACGCCGGCTCCCCGAGCACGTCACGTTGTCCCACATTGGCGCAAATCTGGATGGGGTCGTAAGTCGGCGAATAGGGCGGTGCGTAGGAGAGGTCGAGGAGAGCGATGTCGCCCAGGGTCATGCGCGCTGTGATTGCGGTGGCGATGATGTCAATGCGCTTGTTGACGCCTGCCTTGCCTGCCAGTTGTCCACCCAGGACACGCCCGTCGCGCTTGTCGAAGACCAGCTTGACCTTGAGCGTTTCCGCGCCGGGCCAGTAGCCCACCTTGTCCGGGTTCTCGATCACGGCGCTGCCTACCCAGTCTCCCTGCTTGCCCCAGCGCCCGCTGGTGCGCGCTGCAGTCTCGGTGAGACCGGTAGTTGCCAGGGTATAGTCAAACACTTTGACTACGGCGGTGCCGAGGATACCCGGCAGGCGCGACGGCTCGCCCAGCATGACCTCACCCGCCACGCGCCCCCCTTTGTTGGCAGAAGTCGCCAGCGGGATATAAACCAATTCCTCCAGCACCAAGTGCGGGTGGGCCACACAGTCCCCTGCAGCATAGATGTCGGGCGCGCTGGTACGCATGGCGGTATCCACGCGGATCGCGCCGGCGACGGTGGTGGCGAGTCCGGCGGCGACTGCCAGTTCGCTGTTGGGGCGCACGCCTACGGCGACGATGACCAGGTCGGCGTCGAGGGGGGCGCGATCTTGGAGTTCAACCGCCAGCCCCCCGTCGCGCGCCGTGATGGCGGTGACCGCCGCGCCGGTGTGCAGCGTGACACCTTTTTCCAGCAGATGCTCGACAATCGGCTCGACCATTTCCGGGTCGAAGTTCGGCATGATCTGGGGTTGGAGTTCTACAAGATGGACGGCTGCCCCGCGGTCGTGCAGTGCCTCGACCATCTCCACGCCCACGTAGCCGCCGCCGATCACGACTGCTTGGCGCACCGGGTGGGTCGCCATGTAGGCATGGATGGCTTGCGCGTCGGTCAAGCTGCGTAGGGTGAAGACGCCGGGCAAGTCGAGGCCCGGGATGGGCGGGCGCACGGCGCGCGCGCCGGTCGCAATGAGGAGTTTGGCGTACTCTTGGGTAAAGGTCGCGCCGGTGGCAAGGTCGGTCCCGTGGACGGTCTTGGCAGCGGGGTCAATGGCGGTGACCTCGTGGTGGATGCGGACGTCAATGCCGCGCCGTTTGCGCGCGATTTCGGGGGTCATGACGATCAGTTTGCGGTCCGAATCCACAATGCCTGCAATCCAGTACGGCATGCCGCAGGCGGAGTAGCTGATGTGGGGGCTGCGCTCATAGACGATGACGTGGCTTTCGGGGCGTTCACGCTTGATCTTGGCCGCGGCGCTCATGCCCGCGGCGTCGCCGCCGATGATGACGAAGGGAGCAGTCATGGGGAATCACTCCTGTGGCTGGGCGGTCCGTTCCGATTTAGGCATCGAAGGTTGGGTCACGATGGACGATCCGACCGCCGAAAAGGGTCAACAGCGGGCGCGCAGCAGCGATGGCGTCCAGTTGCTGCGCGTCTTGAGCCAGGGCAAAGAGATCGCGGTCGAGCACCAGCAGGTCGGCGTGATAGCCGGGAGCTAGGCGACCGAGGCGTGCCGCTTGGCCGACTGCCTGCGCGGGGCCGAGCGTGTAGGCCCAGAGAATCTGCTCCAATGTGAGCGCTTCACCGGGATTCCAGGCGGTTGTGTCACCGGGGCGGCGGCGGGCCAACGCAGCGTGAATGCCGAGGAACGGGTTGGCATCGGCGACGGGGGCGTCGCTGCCGAAAGCCAGACGCGTCCCGTGCGCCAGCAAACTGCGGAACGGGTAGGTGTGGCTGTGACGCGCGCCGAGCAAACGCAGGGCCAAGTCGCGGTCGTCTACCAGGTGGATAGGCTGGACGCTGGCGGTGATGTCGAGGGGCGCCAAGCGTGGCTGGTCGCTGGGATGGATGGTTTGGACATGCTCGATGCGATGGGGGAACGCCGGGCGCGGGGACTGTGTGGTCACCTCGGCAAGGATGTCCAGCACGGTGCGGTTGGCGTGGTCGCCGATGGCGTGGACGCTGATGGGGAAGCCGTGCCGGTGGGCCAAGCGAAATTCGTGGGCCATTTCCTCACGTGTGGTGAGTATCAGCCCGGTGTTGTCGGGTTCATCCGGTGTGGACTTGGCGTAGGGTTCCAGCATCCAGGCGGTGCGGCTGCCCAGGCTGCCGTCGGCAAAGACCTTGACATGGCCCAGTTGTAGCAGATCGTCGCCCAAGCCGGCGCGCAGACCGAGTGCCACCAACTCCGGCAACTGGTGTGCGGCGATATTGCAGGTCACGCGCAGGTGCAGTTGTTCCTCGTCGCGCAGGGTGCTGTAGACGGTGAGCATGGTAGGCCCGTCGGTGCCGTTTTTGACGCGCTGGTCGTGGATGGCTGTAATGCCCAGGCGATGCAGGCGCGCCAGGGCATCCGGGACCATGCGCCGCAGATCGGCATGGGTGGGCGCAGGGATGTGGCGGGTGACCAGATTGGCCGCGAGGTCGCGCAGGAGACCGGTAGGATTGCCGCTGGGGTCGTGGTCAATGGCGCCGCCGGGCGGGGACGGCGTGTTGCCGTCAATCCCGGCGAGGCGCAAGGCGGCGCGGTTGGCGACGGCAATGTGCATATCACTGCGCCAAAAGAGGGCAGGGAGATGGGAGCCGGTGACAGGGTCCAAGTCGTCGGCGGTGGGATACTCGCTGTCCCCCCACCAGCTTTCGTTCCATCCTTGACCGAGCAGCCACGTGCCAGGAGTGGTGTGGTGGGCGGCTGCGGCGATGCGCGCCATCATCTCCCCTTTGGAGCGACAGTCGGCGAATTGAAGCCGAGACTGGGCTACCGTCCAGTGATAGAGGTGGATATGGGCATCGCAGAGGGCGGGAATGACCAGTTGTCCGTTGAGGTGTAAGACGGTGGTGGCGGGGCCGGCTAGCGCGCGCAGGGTGTCGTCGTCACCGATGGCGACAACGCGCCCGTCGCGCACAGCTAGCGCGCCGGCCCAGGGTTGGGCTGCAACTTGGGTGTAGATACGTCCGCCCAGGAGGAGCAGATCGGCGTGGAGCATGATGTCGTGATCCTATGCCGGCGCAACCCGACCGGCGTGCCGTCGGTCAAGGTCCGCGAGATGGGTAACATTGGTAGGTGTACTATAGCAGATAGATGGGCACGGCGCGAATCGGTGGGTGCACTCTGCGTCTGTGCCGGACCGAGGTTCGCACAGAGATTGTGCCGCAAAGGAAACGCACAACGAAGACTAGACGCGCCTTGTACCCTGGTGAATTTGACACACCGCCAGGGCAATGATACACTTCAGAATAGTCAACGAGGTTGCCTCCGCTTGGTCTATTTGAGGAGGCGTGGTGTAGCGGTTAGCATATTGGCCTGTCAAGCCAAAGGTCGCGGGTTCAAATCCCGTCGTCTCCGCCAGAGTTGACACAAGAACGCCCAGCCATCCAATATGGCTGGGCGCTTTTTGTTGCCGGGTTGACCGCCGGGGCGGGTGAATTAGGCCTCGGCTGATGCGGCGCTGAGGTCGAGCCGGTCCAGGTCCGGCGCAGCCATGATGTTATAGCCGCCGTCTACATAGAGCACTTCGCCGGTGATGGACGACGCCCAGTCGGAGAGCAGGAAGCGGGCTGCATCCCCGACGTTTTCCTGGGTGACA
>CAKZVN010000127.1 GCA_937922105.1 uncultured Litorilinea sp. | reverse complement strand
TTGGTGATAGAAGCGGCAGAGGTACACCCGGTCCCATCCCGAACCCGGCCGTTAAGCCTGCCAGCGCCGATGGTAGTATGCGGGCGACTGCATGCGAGAGTAGGTCATTGCCAACCACTCACACCCCTCGCCTTCGCGTTTTCTCCAACAATCTCGAACCGGTTGCCCGACCGGCCTGATGCGTGAATTCCCTCTCCACTTCAAGTTATAGCCTCATACAGACCCATGAACCTCAATGATCTCTTTGCCGTCGCCGCACTGCGCGCGCCGGATAAAGTCGCGCTGGAGTTCCGCGCCGGCGATGCGCTACAAACGTGGACCTACCGCGACTTGTTTGCGCGCGCCGAGGCGATCGCCGCCGGGCTACAGGAGCGAGGGGTGCGACAGGGCGACCGCGTGGCGTTCTTCCTGAGCAATCGTCCGGAGTTTGTGGTGACCTATCTGGCGCTCCTGCGTCTGGGCGCAATTTTGGTTCCCCTCAACCTGCGTTACCGGCGCGTGGAGATCGCCCATATTCTCACCGATTGCGCACCGGTGTTGATTGTAAGCGAAGCGGCAGAGGTGGATGTCTTGGCGGATGCGGGTGTCGGAACTGCATTACCCATCCCGGTGCTGACCGTGGAGGAGATGGACGGCTGGGAAAAAGGCTCCGGTTGTGCCGGCGCGGCGCGCGTCGCTGCCGATGATCTGGCGATGATTCTTTACACGTCGGGTACAACCGGACGCAGCAAGGGCGCTATGATCACTCATAATAATGTCATGGCGACAGTGACCGGTTTGTTGGCGGCATGGGGATGGCAGGCCGACGACCGACTGCTCCTGGTCCTGCCGCTTTTCCACACGCATGGCTTGGTGGTGGGGTTGCACTGCGCGCTGGCTGCGGGAGCAACCGTGCTCTTGCGTGTCAAGTTTGAGAACGGCAGGACGTTGACCGAGTTGCAGAGCGGCGCGGCGACGCTTTTCTTCGGCGTGCCGACGATTTATGTACGCCTGGTGGAGGAGTTGCAGGCGTTGCCCGCGGTGGATTTGTCGTCCATGCGCCTGTTCTGTTCCGGCAGCGCGCCGCTCTCGGTGGAGACGTTTGATGCCTTTGCGCGCCTGACGGGTCATACGATCCTAGAGCGCTACGGTATGACCGAGACCGGGATGAATTTGAGCAACCCCTATGCCGGCCTGCGCATTGCCGGGAGTGTGGGAACACCGTTGCCGGGTGTTTCCATGCGAATCGTGGATGGCGAGGGGCGCGATGTTCCGGTGGGGCAGGAGGGCGAGTTGCTGGTGAGCGGCAGCAATGTCTTCGCCGGTTATTGGAATGCGCCGGACAAGACTGCGGCGTCGTTTTGCTACGATGCGCAGGGGGTGCGCTGGTTTATGACCGGCGATCTGGCACGTCAGGACCCGGCAACCGGCGCAGTGACCCTATTGGGCCGGCGGCATGAGTTGATCATCAGCGGCGGCTTTAACATTTATCCGCGCGAAATCGAAGAACTGCTTATGGGCTATCCGGGCATTACGGAGGCGGCGGTGATCGGGATGCCGCACAGCCGCTGGGGTGAAGTGCCGGTCGCCTATCTGGTCTGCCACACACCAGTGGATGACGGTGAGTTGGCGGCTTATTGTCGGGCCAATTTGGCGAGTTTCAAGGTGCCCGCGCTTTTCTGCCGTGTGGATGCCCTACCGCGCAACGCCATGGGCAAACTGCAAAAGCATCTGCTGGCGCGGCCCGGTTCCTAATGCGCGCAAGCGCGACCGCGGCGCCGTTTGGGCGCATCAGATATCTGATACGCCGGAGGATTGAAGCCCTGGGCTACGAGGCACTGCCTCCTGAAGGGGACTGAGAGGACGACCAGCCTACTTGAGCAGGCACTGGTTGTTGCCGGGCGGTTCATCGTCCGGCAATCGCATCATCGGGCTGCATTAGGCGGCCCGCTACGACAGCAATTTGTTGTAGCGGGCCGTTTTTGTTTGGCCCATGCGTCGTCAGAGGATGAGCATGGCGTCGCCGAAGCTGTAGAAGCGGTAGCCTGCTTGCATGGCGGCGGCGTAGGTATCCAGCAGAATGCGCCGCCCGGCGTCTATGTCGTCGGGGTGGGCCTGTCCGATAAAGGCACTGACCAGCATGAGGAGGCTGGAGCGGGGCAGGTGGAAATTGGTGACTAGGGCGTCTACGGCACGGAAGCGATAGCCGGGACGGATGTAGAGCGGAACCGGGCCGCTGAAGGCCGCGGTGCGCTGCCAGGGGCAGGCTTGCACGTCGTAGGGGTCGAGGCCTTGTGCGCCGGTGGCAGCCCACTCCAGGGTGCGCACGCTCGTGGTGCCGATGGCGACGATGCGCCCGCCGGCGAGGGTGGTGTCGTTGATGCGCCGCGCGACGTCGGGTGAGAGCATCGCGAACTCGGTGTGAATGACGTGGTCTTCGATCTGCGCGGTACTGACGGGCTGGAAGGTGTCTAGGCCCACATGTAGGGTGACGGTGTCGAAGCCGACACCGCGGCGTCGCAGGTGAATGAGCAATTCCGGCGTGAAGTGTAGCCCGGCGGTGGGCGCCGCGACGCTGCCTTCGTCGCGGCTGTAGACTGTTTGATAGCGCTCGGCGTCACCGGTATAGGCTGTGATGTACGGCGGCAGGGGAACCGAACCCACCTGGGCCAAGAGAGGGCGCAGGGGCTGATCGAAGCGGACATGGCGTGTGCCGTCAGGTAGCTCGGCAATAATCTCGGCGGCGAGTACCGGTGCGTCCGCTGTCGGCCCGGTGACGGTCAGTGTGGTGCCCACACGCAGCCCGCGCCCGCGTACCAAGCAGGCCCAGGTTTGCTCCGCGGGGTCGAGACTGTGCAGCAGGAAGATCTCGACTTGACCGCCGGTGGCTTTGTGCGCCTGGAGGCGCGCCGGAAGAACGCGGCTGTCGTTGGCGATGAGGAGGTCGCCTGCTTGTAAATAGTCGCCGATGTCGCGGAAGATGCGGTGAGTGATGTCACCGGTGCGCCGGTCCAAGACGAGTAAGCGCGCGCTGTCTCGCGGCTCGGCAGGCGTCTGCGCGATGAATTCCGGGGGGAGATGGTAGTCGAAAAGCGCGGTTTCCATGTGAATTAACGCCTTGTCCGGCTACAGGCTTGGAGGAAACTGCGCCAGAGGCGCCGGTGTGCTTCCGGCAGTTCGAAGGTGCGCTCAGGATGCCACTGGACGCCGACGACCCAACGATGGTGCGGGCTGTCGTAAGCCTCGATCAGCCATTCGTCCGGGATCGCCCGCGCAGCGGGGCGGAAGCGTGGGGCTAACGTTGCCAGGTCCATGCCCTGGTGATGGAACGTGTTGACGGCAAAACGTTCCTCCCCGACGATGGCATGGAGCTGAGTGCCCGGCTGGACCACGACATCGTGGAAGGCGGTGTGCTCTTCGGGCGAGCGGTGACCATCTAGATGTTGGATCATACCGCCGCCGGCTGCGACGTTGAGAACCTGGCAGCCGCGACAGATGCCGAAGAGGGGCAGATCACGCGCCAGCGCCGCGGTCGCAAGGCCGATCTCCAATTCGTCCCGTGGGCGGCTGATACTCTCCGGCTCGGCGCCGTTGAGGGGCGCGCCGAAGTAAGCCGGGTCCACATCACCGCCGCCGGAGAGGATCAGCCCATGCAGATGGTCCAGAATGCCGTCGGGCAGCCGGCCCGCTGCATCCGGCGCGACGGTCGTGCCGTCG
>CAKZVN010000126.1 GCA_937922105.1 uncultured Litorilinea sp. | reverse complement strand
AGGGTGTGGAGGTTCGAGTCCTCTCGTCGGCACCTAAGGCAATGCGGGCCCGTGGCCTAGCGGGAAGGCGTCTCCTTTGCAAGGAGAAGATCGTCGGTTCGAATCCGACCGGGTCCACTCCGCAAAGCGAGCGCCGATGCGAGGTAGTTGAGAAGTAAAGTCTGCGTCACGAAGCGCACTGTGGTACAACCAGTTCTATTGTGCGGGCGTAGTTCAGCGGTAGAACGTCTCCTTGCCAAGGAGAAGGTCGTGAGTTCGAATCTCATCGCCCGCTCTCATAGGGCCGGCCTCAGGCCGGCTCTTTTGCCGAGATAGCTCAGTCGGTAGAGCACAGCACTGAAAATGCTGGTGTCCCCAGTTCAAGTCTGGGTCTCGGCACCACAACACCGGCAGTCGAGTCAAGGAGTTGGCGACTCGTGGTGGGGGATCGTCTAACGGCAGGACTACGGACTTTGGATCCGTCAATTGGGGTTCGAATCCCTGTCCCCCAGCCAGCACCGGGGCAGGCTACCCTGCCCCGGTGAAATCTTGCCCGGGTGATAAATTCCCTGCCGACTTGCGGGTTGTATGGCGTCTGTAGCTCAATGGCAGAGCACCAGATTGTGGATCTGGGTGTTGTGGGTTCGAGCCCCATCAGACGCCCCACTAAATCCAAATCAGAGTAAGGTCAAGGGTGGCTCCGACTTGCCGACGGCGGCAGGGACGGAGCCGAAGTTTTTTTACCGGGGTAGGTTGCATTCGTGGGCAAACCATGCCATGATTGGCGCAGGATTTCCCGGCGGCACAAAAATGGCAAAGAGGCGGCGCAATGTCACTCCTCCAGCCCGGTCTGCTGATTGCGGGTGGATTCACCCTTGCCCTCGGCATTCTTCACTTCTTCTTTCCGGTACGATTAGACTTTGAACGGGCCATCCCGCGCGAGGGTGCGGCGACGATTCGGCGCAACAGCATGGTTGCGGCTGCGGGCTTGACGCTTGAGGGCGAACTGCGGCTGTTACATTTTGTACGGCGGCTTGATGTGGCGGTGTGGTCGTTGGCACAGGTGGCGGCAAACCGGGTGGGCCATGCGGAGGGAGCGCGCAATTAGTCGAGGTGGTCTGCCTGTTTCGGTGATTGATGGTTGCCAAAGTAGCGGGATCGGCTGTAAACTAAGGACGCTTGTGCCGTGCTCATGAGAGGAAGCAGGGACGGCGCAACGGGTAGTTGTCGGTAGGGGCGGCTATCATTTCTTTTTCGGGTTTCCACAGCTTTTCTGCGCTCTCAATTCTGCAAAACACACCAAGGAGGATTTCATGAGAACACCGTATCGCGGCGCGGCCAAAGTGACGCCCAAGGCGGTCGTGGCGAGCCTGGTCTTGGCGTTGAGCCTAGCCTTGTCAGGCTGTGCTGCCCTGCCGTTCGACCTGTCGGCGCTGCCCTTCGACTTGCCGTTCTTGCAGCCGACGCCCACCTTTACGCCGACGCCAATCCCCACGCCCACGCCGACGCCGGAACCGACTCCCACCCCGCGTCCCGGCGAGACGCCCATCCCGCCCACACCCACGCCGATTCCCACCCCGCAAGTCACCATTCCGCAAGGCTTTAATGTGGTGACGGACAGCCGGTTGGGCTATTCGTTTGCTGTGCCGGGTGGGTGGACGCAACTGGACCTGCGCAGCGCGCAATTCCAGAACCTGGCGAACACGCTAGGGCTGGGCGGTCAGTTGGCCCCGCTGAACGAGTTCTTGGCTAGCCCGGAAGGTGACAGCCTGGGCGTGATTTACATCACCGACTTGATGTCGGCGATGTTCGGCGGTATCCCGACGGTGCTCAACGTGTCGGTAATTGATGCGCCGGGTGTGACGCCCGACACGCTGTTGGACTGGTTGCGTGGTATGATCGAGGCCAACGCCAGCGCGCTGGGGGATGTGCGCTTGGAGAGCCTGGACACCGCGGTGATCAACAACATTCCGGGCGTGCGCGGCTCGGCGACGGCGAACTTGGCTTCGGTGGGCATGAATGCATCGGTCTTCGCCAAGGTGACGGCCCAGATCGCTAACAACAAGATTTATGTCTTGACGCTGGTGGCGCAGGATACGCAGCGCGCAGCCAAGGAGCCGGTCTTCGACCAGATCATCGGCACCTTCCGGCCCGAATAGCACGGACGGTCACGCGGCGGTGATTGCGCCGCAGGTTGGTGGTGAACCTAGCACACTGCCCGGCGACGGCGGGAGTCCCCACGTCGCCGGGCAGTGTGCTTTGCATGGGAGGGCGGTCCAGTACGATGACCTGGATTGACTTGGCGCCGGGCGGCAAAGAGAGTCTGGCGGTCGCCAATCCGGTGCTGGTGGCGGGCGGGATGATCGGGTATGGCGAAGTGCTCCCTCGCGGGCTGGATTTGGCTGGGCTTGGCGCTGCGGTGATTGGGCCGTTTACCACGGCGCCGCGCAGTGGTCATGCCGGGCCGCGCTATGGCACAGGCGTGGGGGGGATGGTGGTCGAAAGCGGTGGGCAGTCACGCGGGGTGAGCGCGGCAGTCTCCAAGTTCGCCAAGCAATGGCAGCGCCTGCCTTGTCCGGTAGTTGCACAGGTGGTGGCGGAAAGCGTGCGCGAGGCAGGTAAGATCATCGCGCGCTTGCAAGAGGTAGAGGGGCTTGCGGGGCTGGAACTTGTGCCGACAGGCAGGGAGGCCGATACAGCACGGCGCATGGTGCAAGTAGCCGCAGCGGAGAGTGACCGGCCCATCTGGGTGAAGTTACGATTGGAGACGGCTGCGACGTGGGCTGCGGAGTTGGTCGCCGCAGGCGCGCAAGGACTCGTGGTAGGCCAAGCCCCGCGTGGGCGATTGCCTTCGCCGCGCGGGGAGATGGTGGCAGGCGACTTGTATGGCCCGTTGGTCTTTGGACTGATGCTGGATGCGCTGGTTGCGGTTGCGCGGTTGGAGTTGCCGGTGGCGCTGATCGCGTGTGGCGGGATTCATACGGTGGCCCAGATGGAGACGGCGCTGGCAGCCGGGGCGCGGGCTGTGCAGATTGACAGCGCACTGTGGGTGGAGCCAGGCCTACCCAACCGCTTGGCGGCGGCGTGGACTGCGCGTATGCGCGCCGAGGTTGCGCTAGAGCAGGGCTAGTTGTTGGGGTGGTCGTTTGCCGTCGAGCAGGATATAGGGCGCGGCGCGCGCTACATCGCGCACGCCCGCTGCGGCTAGATGGCTGAGGTCGCGGAGCCGGCCCAAGCGGCGGGCGTGCAGGATGGCATCGGCGGCTTGCGGGCCGATGCCAGGAATCCGTAGGAGCTTTTGGCGCGAGGCGGTGTTGATCTCGACCGGGGTGCCGGCGAGGTGTTGCTCGGCCCAAATGCGTTTGGGGTCGGCGTGCAAGGGCAGATTGGCGTCAGGGCCGAAGGGCAACTCCTCAAAGGTCCAGCCGTAATCGCGCAGGAGAAAGCCTGCCTGGTAGAGGCGGAACTCGCGCAGGGCGGGCGTGGGCGGCAAGTGGTCGAAGGGCGTCTCGATGACCGGGTGGAAGGCCGAGTAGTAGACGCGCGCCAGCCCCAGCTGTTGGAAGAGGCGCTCGCTCACCTGGAGCAATTCCACGTCGGTGTCACCGACTGCACCGACGACGAACTGGGTGGCGACGGAAGTCCGCAGATTCTCACGGCGGCGCAGGTCGCTGATCCAGTGGAGACGAGTGTATAGCTCGCGCCAGTAATCTTTCTTGGGCGCCAGGCCCGCGAGACGTTGCGGGGTAGCGCCTTCCAAGTTGACGGAGACCCGGTCGGCGAGTTGGAGAGTGCGGCGCACCTGTTCATGGTCGGCGCCGGGCATGATCTTGAGATGAAGGTATCCGCGGTAGTTGTATTTGCGTCTTAGTATTTCAGCGGTGTCAATGATTTTGTCTTGGGTGGTGACGCTGCCGCGGATGATGCCGGACGAGAGGAAGAGGCCGTCCACCAACCCGGCACGCACCAGAGTCATGTGGGTTGCCGCCATTTCGTCGGGTGTGTAGGTGATGCGCCGCATCTGATTGCGCCCGGCGCGGAAAGGGCAGTAGAAGCAGTTGCGCTCGCACGCCGTGGT
>CAKZVN010000125.1 GCA_937922105.1 uncultured Litorilinea sp. | reverse complement strand
CAACGAATGGTTCGTGGGTGAATTCTTCAATGCGGTCGCCGGCCCGGACAATGTCTATCTGGCCCTCACCGGTCAAAAACCGTGGACCGATCCGGAGTTCGTCGAGGCCATCAACCTACTCAACGAACTCCAACTCAAGGGATACTTCATGGGTGGGTTGGACCGCTACTACACCGCCACCGGTGACGAGCGCCATGCAGCCTTCGGCGACGGTCGCGCCGCCATGAATATCGAAGGCACCTGGGCCTTCGACAACATGTTCCGCTACTTCGGCCCGGAGGCCGGCAACAACAACGAGTGGGACTGGGTCCCCATCCCCTCGGTCAGCGGTGAGGCCTACTTCACCCTGGGCATCGGCTCCACCTATTCCATCAACGCCGCCTCCCCGAACCCGGATGCCGCAGCCGACTTCTTGACCTATTACTTCTCGCCTGCCACCCAGGCTATCTTACTTACCGAGTGCGACACCGCTCCCGCGCCGGTCGAGTTGGAGATCTCCGAGTTGGAGGGGCTTGACCCGCGCGTCGCCTCCGCCATCGCTGCGCTTACCGAAGCGTCCGATGAAGGCCGCTACGGTTACACCACCTGGACCTTCTGGCCCCCCAAGAGCGATGTCTACATCTATGAGGAGATCGAGCGCGTCTGGGCCGGACAGATCACCACCGAGCAGTATCTACAAGGCTTGAACGATCTCTTCCAGCAAGAGCTGGCTGCAGGGGACATCCCGCCCATCCCCGCTCGCTGAGCACTTCCGTGGTTGGGGGCTATCCTCGCGTAAAGGGTAGCCCCCAACCCTTCTCCCTCCCCCGGATGTACATGCCCGTTTCGATGGGAAGCGAAAGGAGCCAGTATGGCGAACACGGCTAGTGTGGGCAAAACGCCGTTGACGACGCGCGGCGTTCAACCTGTGGGCCGCCGTTCTTGGGCGCGCAGCTATCGCCGCGTCGTCATTCCCTGGCTCTTTGTGTTGCCCATCATGCTCATCAATGTGTTGGTCGTGATCGGACCATCCCTCAGCGCCTTTTACTACTCGCTCACCCAGTGGTCGGGCGTAGGACCGGCGCGCTTTATCGGCCTGGAAAACTTCCGCAACATTCTCTTCCACGATATGGCTTATCGCCGCGCCTTTCTCAACAATTTGTTGTGGTTGAGCTTCTTCCTGACTGTTCCGTTCATCGTCTCACTCTTTGCCGCGGGCATGCTGGCGCGCATCCGCCGCGGCAGCATGTTCTTCCGCACCGCGCTCTTCATCCCCTACGTCCTCCCCGCGGTCATCACTGCCAGCATCTGGCGCAACTTGCTCAGCCCGACGTTGGGCATCGGCCCCTTGCTCGCCAGTTGGGGCATCCCCGGTCTGGACCGGGCCTATCTCGGACAACCGGAAACCGCTCTGCTGGCGATCGCCTTCGTGGACAACTGGCACTTCTGGGGCTTCCTCATGGTGCTCTTTCTCGCCGCCATGCAGAACATCCCGCCGGAACTGTACGAGGCGGCGCGCATTGACGGCGCTACTCGCTGGCAAGAGTTCCGCCACGTCACCCTTCCCGGCATCCGCCCGACCATCGTCTTTATGTTGCTCATGGTTGCCATCTGGTCCTTCCTGGTCTTTGACTATGTCTGGATCTTGACCCAGGGCGGGCCGGCAGGCGCCTCCGATGTCTTGGGCACGCTGGTCTACAAACAGGCCTTCAACCGCTTCGAGGCAGGCTATGCGTCGGCTATCGGCCTGACCATGAGTTTCTTTGCCGGGTTGATCATTGCGATCTTTCTCTATCTGCGCCGCCGTGGCTGGGAGATCTAAACCATGGGCTTCCTTCGACGCTTGTTCAAGCCGGGGCGTGAAATGAGCCTCGCCCCCAACTATATTCTCTTGATTCTCCTGGTGGCTTTTGCGCTGGGACCGCTGCTGGTGGTGCTCTTCAACTCGGTCAAAGCTCCCGCCTCCATCGGGCGCAATCCCCTGGGATTTCCCACCGAATTCGTCTGGGAAAACTACCCGCGCGCCTGGCAGATCGGCAACTTCGCCACCACCACACGCAACAGCCTCATCCTGGTGGTCGGCTCGGTGGCGGGCGTATTAAGTCTCGGCGGCATGGCTGCCTACTCTATAGCGCGCCTCAATCTACCCGGCGGCGGCGCGCTCATGCTCTATTTCTTGGTGGGGTCAAGCCTCCCGGTGCAGTTGTTCCTGGTGCCGCTATTCTTCCTGTGGCGACAACTGGGCCTGGTCAACAATCTCTTCGGCCTGATCATCATCTACATTGCGGTCAACTCGCCCTTCGCCATCTTCCTCTTGCGTTCCTATCTGGTGGGCTTGCCGCCTGACTTCGAGGACGCGGCGCGCGTCGACGGGGCCAATGAGTGGCAGGTCTTCACGCGCGTCATCCTCCCCCTCTCATGGCCCGCATTTCTCACCGTCGGCCTTGTAGTCTCGCTCAGCGTCTGGAACGAGTTTTTGCTGGCGACGGTCTTCCTCACAGAGCAACGTCTCTTTACCGTCGTCACCAGCTACTACAACTTCACCAGCCGCTTCAGCCGCGACTGGGCGTTGACCAGCGCCGCAGCCGTCATGATGATCGTGCCCATCCTAGTTGTTTTTCTAAGCCTGCAACGGCGATTCATTGCCGGGTTGACCCAGGGCGGCGTCAAAGGGTAGCGATGCGTCTCGTTATGGTAGCCCGCCCTCTCCGCCCCGGGACAGCGTTCAAGCCCCTTCCCATGAACATTCACGCCAGCCGATACGAAACGGACACCTCCCATGAGCAACTTGCCCCACGACTACACCGAGCGCGTCTATGCCGGTGTCCTCGGTAAAATCATCGGCGTCTACCTGGGCCGCCCCTTCGAGGGGTGGACCTACGAGCGCATCAGCCAAGAGTTGGGCGAAATCTGGTACTATGTGCATGAAAAGCTCAACGTGCCGCTGATCGTCACCGACGACGATATCTCCGGCACCTTCACCTTTTTGCGCGCCTTACCCGATTACGGCAACTCCCGCGACCTCACCCCAGCCCAGATCGGCCAAACCTGGCTCAACTACCTCATCGAACGGCGCACTGTCCTGTGGTGGGGCGGCTTGGGCAATTCCACCGAGCATACCGCCTACATGCGCCTCAAGCACGGCATTCCGGCGCCGGAAAGCGGCTCCATCGCGCGCAACGGCAAAGTCGTCGCCGAGCAAATCGGCGCGCAAATCTTCATTGACGGCTGGGCCATGGTCGCACCCGGTGACCCGGAGCTTGCCGCGGACTTGGCTCGCCGCGCCGCCAGTGTCTCCCATGACGGTGAGGCCATCTACGGCGCGCAAGTGCTGGCAGCCATGGAAGCCCAGGCCTTCGTGGAGTCCGACATCAACCAATTGCTGGACACCGGCCTGGCGGTCATCCCCAAACAGTCCATCATCTACCGCATGATCAACGAAATTCGCGAATGGCATGCGACGACGCCCCACGACTGGCGCGCCAGCCGCGCCCGTATCGCCGCCCACTATGGGTATGACAAGTATGGCGGCAACTGCCACATGGTCCCCAACCACGCGCTGATCATCCATGCCCTGCTCCACGGCGACGACGACTTCCAAAAGTCGCTCATGATCGTCAACACCTGTGGCTGGGACACCGACTGCAACTCCGGCAATCTGGGTTGTCTGCTCGGCATCAAGAACGGTCTAGCGGGGCTGGAAAGCGGCGCCGACTTTCGTGGGCCGGTGGCGGATCGCCTCTACCTGCCCACCGCCGACGGCGGGCGCGCCATCACCGATGCCGTCACCGAAACGAGCCACATCGTCAACATCGGGCGCGCATTGCGGGGGTTGCCGCCCGTCGCGGCCAAACAGGGTGCGCGCTTCCACTTCGACCTGCCCGGCGCGGTGCAAGGCTTCCAGTGCGACAACCGCACCGACGCCGCCGGCGCCGCCACCGTCGAGAATGTTGCAGGCTTCAGCCGTCATGGGTCGCGCAGCCTGGCGATCCGGTATCACCACATTGCGCCGGGTCGCGTCGCCCGCGTCGGCACGCCCACCTTTATCCCCACCGCGTCCATCGCCGAATACTTCGAGCGCCGCGGCTATGAGATGGTCGCTTCGCCCACACTCTATAGCGGGCAGACCGTGCGCGCCGAGTTGCAAGCCGGGCCGGAGACAGCCGAGGGGGTGCGCGCCAATCTCTTCATTGACATCTTTGCCGACCCCGACGACCACCTGCAAACCCTGCGCAGCGACGCCATAGACCTGCGCGCGGGCGACCACCATCTCTTCACCTGGCGCATCCCCGACACCGGCGGCGCGCCCATCGCCCAAGTCGGCATCGAACTCCACAGCGACCGCCGCGCCTCCGGTGTGGTCTATCTCGACTACCTCACTTGGGAGGGTGCGCCTTCCATCACGCTAACGCGCACCGCGGGCGACCGCCCCAACCCGCGCTTCGACACCACCAAGCGCATGTGGCGCCGCGCCTGGGTCAACGGCATTGACCAATATGACGTGCGCTGGCCCGAACCCTTCCGGCTGGCCCAAAACGAGGGGCGCGGCCTGCTCATCCACGGCTGTCGCGAATGGACCGACTACGCAGTCGAGGCGACCGTGACACTCCACCTGGCGCGCCAGGCGGGCATCGCTGCACGCGTACAAGGCATGCGTCGCTACTATGCCCTGCTCCTGGGGAACGACGGCAAGGCGCGCCTGATCAAGGCGTTGGACGGCGACACCGTCTTGGCCCAGACCGACTACCCGTGGAACTACGGCGCCGATAAGACCTTCAGCCTGCGCGTCACCGGCAATCGCATCCAGGCGAGCCTGGACGGCGCACCTCTCTTCGACGTCACCGACGACGACCGCCCCCTCACCGGCGGCGGCGTGGCTTATGTGGTGGAAGAGGGCCGCGTCATGAGCAACGCCATGACTGTCATGCCATAGGCCATTCTCTCATCCTCTTTTAATCTAGGAGCGGCGAGTCGCGGCCCGCCGCTCCTAGACCCGCTCTCCGATTCCAGGAGTAGACCGGCCCCCAAACCGCCCTCAAATCCGGCGTTGCGCGGCGCAATGGCTTAGGCTACAATAGCACCCTGACTAATTTTTGTTGCGAGCGCGCTGCAAGAACGCGGCATTTCCCTCACGCCGTTCCTGCACGGGTCCACCGTCCCGACCTCTCGACGTCGCACCGGGCGTTTTCGCCACGCCCGGCCCCACCGACGCCGGCGAGACTGCCGATTGGAGAGACGTGATCACCATGAGACGTACAGTATTCCACCTCCTGCTCTTGTGCAGCTTGGTGCTGACCGGGCTGGTCACACCCGCCGCGTCCCCACTCCTGGCGCAATCTACGCCGGACCAGGCGGTGGCTCCAGCCTTTGTACCGGGCCAACTGATCGTGCGCTTCAAGGCCGACATCACACCGGAGCAGATCGAGGCCTTTTACAAGGAATACGGTCTGAGCGAGATGGACGACCTCAACCGCTCGCCCGTCGCCGATACGCGCCCCCTCAAATTAGCCTTTGTGCCCGTCGAGGTGAACCAGGCGCTGATTGACACGCTGCAACGCGACCCGCGCATCGTCTATGCCGAACCGAACTATGTCTTGCAGATCGCGCAGACCCCGCCCAACGACCCGGACTTCTCCAAGCTGTGGGGCTTGCACAACACCGGGCAGACCGGCGGCACGCCCGGCGCGGACATCTCCGCACTGCAAGGGTGGCAGGTAACCACCGGCTCCGAGGAAGTCGTCGTGGTGGTGATTGACACCGGCGTAGACTACAACCATGAGGACATCGGCCCCAACATGTGGGTCAACAAAGCCGAATGTCCCCAGGGCTACGGCAAGTGTGTGCCCAATGGTCAAGATGACGACGGCAACGGCTACATTGACGACTTCTATGGCATCAACGCCATCACCAACAGCGGCGACCCCATGGACGACTTCGGACATGGCACCCACGTCGCCGGCACCATCGGCGCGCAGGGCAACAACGGCCTGGGCATTGTGGGCGTCAACCACAATGTCAGCATCGTCGCCTGTAAGTTCCTCAGCGCCAGCGGCGGCGGTACGGTCGCCGACGCGGTCAAGTGCTTCAACTATGTGGACCATCTGAAGAACAAGCAGGGCGTCAACATCGTCGCCACCAACAACAGTTGGGGCGGCGGCGGCGCGTCCCAGGCGCTGCGCGACGCCATGTCCGGACCGAACCAGCCGTTGCATATCTGCGCCGCCGGCAACAGCAACACCGACACGCCCCACTACCCCGCCGGCTTCGACCTGCCCAATCTGCTGGCGGTCGCGGCAACCGACCACAACGACCAATACGCCAACTTCTCCAACTTCGGCCCGTGGGTGCATTTGGCCGCGCCCGGCGCCAGCATCTACTCCACCATGCCCAAAGGCTCGTGCCCTCTGTGCGACCCGTCGGGCTACGGCTTGGCGAGCGGCACCTCCATGGCTACGCCCCATGTAACCGGCGCAGCCGCGCTCATCAAGGCCAAATATCCCAACTTGACGCTGGCGCAGATTCGCCAGCGGTTGCTGACCGGGTTGGACCCGCTGACCGACACATCCAAGACAACCGCGACCAACGGGCGGCTCAACATCTTCAACACCCTGGAAGATGACGAGGTCCCGCCTGCGCCCGTCGCCGACTTGGCAGTGACCGCGCTCCTCCTGACCCAAGTAGAATTGACCTGGACCGCGACCGGCGACGACGGCATGATCGGCAACGCCAACGCCTACGATATCCGCTTCTCCACCACACCGCTCAACGCCGAAAACTGGGACAACGCCACGCGCGTCCCCGGCACGCCCAAACCGCAGCCCCCCGGCTCCACCGAAACCTTCCGCGTCGGCGGGCTGGAACCCGATACCACCTACTACCTGGGCCTCAAGGTGTTGGACAACGTGGGCAATGCCTCGCCCCTCTCCAACATCGTCATTGCCAAGACTAGCGCCGGCACCATCGTCTTCGAAGACGACATGGAAAGCGGCGAGGGCGGCTGGGTCGCGGTGGGAACCCACGACCTCTGGCATCTGTCCGAGTTCCGCTCCAATAGCCCGACCCACGCCTGGTACTATGGCGACAAGACCCGGCGCAACTACGATACCGGCAGCGCCAACAGCGGCACGCTCACCTCGCCGCCCATTGACCTGACCACCACCGCGGACGTGTTGCTCACCTTCTACGAGTGGAGCCAGACCGAGAGCAGCCCCGCCTTCGACCGCACGCGCGTGCAAATGTCCAACGACGGCGGCAAGACGTGGACCACCGTCTTCGAGTCCTTCGGCACCGACGACAAGTGGGTCAAACGCTCGGTCAGCCTCACGCCGTTTGTGGGCGACGCCAAGACCATCCACGTGCGCTTCTGGTTCGACACCGTGGACAACCGCTTCAACAACTTCGAGGGCTGGTACATTGACGATGTCCAGGTCTTGGTGGCGCAACCCAGCAAGCCCGGCGAAGGCCCCGCGCTGCCCAACCTCACCATGTTGGACGGCAACATCGGCCTCAGCAAACCTGCCCCGGTCATGGGCGAGGATGTCACCGTCAGCGCCGTCGTCCTCAATACAGGCGATGCCGACGCCGCCGACGTACAGGTCCAATTCATGGACGCCTCCGGCGAAAGCGCGGCCCCCATCGGCCCGCCCCAGACCATCGCCAACATCCCGGCAGGCGGCAGCGCCACCGCGCAAATTCTCTACAACACCACCGACAAAGCCGGTCTGCGCACCATTCACGTGGTGGTAGACCCGCTCAACCTCATCACCGAGACCAACGAGGCCGACAACGAAGCCTCGCGCGCCTTCACCGTGACCCTGCCCGCGCGCGCCAATCTGGTGATTGACCAGACCAACATCGTCTTCAACCCGGCTGCCCCCGTCCCTGGCGACCAAGTGACCATCCATGCCGTGGTACGCAACGACGGCGG
>CAKZVN010000124.1 GCA_937922105.1 uncultured Litorilinea sp. | reverse complement strand
TTTCGCTGATTTTGCTCATCCCCACCCTGACCGTTTTCCTGCTCCAGCGCTACTACGTGAGCAAACGCTCCTACATCTCGGTCACGGGCAAGCCCACCACCGGGCGCATCTATGTCAAGGAACCGCTCATCCGCTGGAGCTTCATCGCCGCCACCACCCTAGTCCTACTCCTGATCGCCGCGCTCTATCTCTCCATCCTGGTCGGCTCCTTTACGCGTCTATGGGGGATTGACTACACGCTGGACTTGAGCCATTACAGCGCGGCCTTCGGACGCGGGCTAAACGCCATTCTCTCCACCACCTTCCTCTCGGCAGTGGCAACGCCCATCGCCGGGCTGGTGGGCATGGTCATCGCCTTCATGGTGGTGCGTAAGACCTTTGCCGGCAAACAAACGTTGGACTTTGTCTCCAACCTGGGCGGCGCGGTCCCCGGCACTATCCTGGGCATCGGTTATATTGTTGCCTTCATCAACCCGCCCATGATCGCGGTCATCCTGGTCTTTTTGCTCTTGGCGGGCTATCTGGCGGGCAATGCCGTGCAAGGGCGGTGGCGACAGGCCGCACTGGTCCTCTTGGCGCTGGTCGTGGGCTATGCCCTCAACTGGCTGCCCTTTCTGCTCAGTTTGACCGCGGCCAATTTCCGCTATCTGCTCATGGCGCTTTTGGTGGCGGTGGGCCTCGTGGCTTGGCAAGGGGCCGCGCCCAAGCACCGCCGCATTGTTCTCATTGTCTTTTTGCTCATGGCTGCCGCGCTGTTGGTCTATAACCTCAGCCCGTCGGTGGTGGACCCCTTGCGCCGCTGGGGACGCACCTTGCCCGGTCTGACTTGGCCCAAGATCATCGAGCGGCTGGCTGCGTTCATCCGCGTCTTCACCCAGCCCACGCCCGCCATGATCGGCTTCGCCTTTCTCGCCATCGGCGTCTTCACCGTCCCCCTGGTACGTGCAGGGTTGCGACCGTGGATTGCCCTGGCACTGATGGGGTTGGCGGCGGCGCTGATCTACGCCGACCGGCCCCTGGCTTTGGTCGGCACACCCTACATTGTGATCGCCGCCTATGCCGTGCGCAGCTTACCCGCCTCGGTGCGCGCTGGGGTAGCCGCGCTGCAACAGATCGACCCTGCCATTGAGGAAGCCTCCACCAGCCTCGGCGCCGACGCCCAGGTCACCTTCCGCCGTGTGACGTTGCCGCTGATTTTGCCTGCTTTTGTCGCCGGGCTGATCTTCGCCTTTGCCACGCACATGACCAGCCTGTCCGCCATCATCTTCCTGACCAACGCCGAATGGCCCATCCTCACCGTCTGGATTCTGAGCGAAGTGGAGCAGGGCGGCATGAGTACCGCCGCAGCCTATTCCATGATCCTGATCGCCATCGTATTGCTTGCCATCGGTCTCATGTACCTCTGGCTCAACCGTACCTATCAGGGCCGTCAAAGTGTAGACCTTTCCGTGGGCCGCGGCTAACGCGACCCCTCTAAGTGGCCCGATCGCCAAGTAACCGTCATTCTGAGGAGCGCAGCGACGAAGAATCCCGATACGCCCCCCCCCAGAGGGGATGCTTCCCTTCACTGCGCTCAGGACGGGCAGCTGCACTCAGCATGACCATCTTCGACACTTGGCGATCAGACCATTAAGCCGTCACGCACAGCCGTCCTACTGGGCGCAGCGAAGTATCCCCCTTCTCTATGCTCTAGGATGACGGCAGCCAATCCCAGGAGCGTTGCCGTGTATCTACGCCTCAACAATCTTTCCAAGCACTTTGCCGCGCGGGATGGCGGCAGCGTCGTACGCGCCGTAGACCAGGTGAGCATTGACATTGCACGCGGTCAATTCGTGACGCTGTTGGGGCCGTCGGGCTGCGGCAAGACCACGACCCTGCGTCTCATTGCCGGCTTCGAGTTCCCCACCGGCGGCGAGATCATCCTGGACGGTGTGCTCATCAACGAGCAGCCCCCCAATCGGCGCGATATGGCGATGGTCTTCCAGAGCTACGCCATCTTTCCGCACCTCAACGTCTTCGAGAACATCGCCTATGGGCTGCGCATCAAGAAACTCGCCGAGCGCGATCTGCGCGCCAAAGTCGGCCAAGTCCTGGAGTTGACCGAACTCACCGGGCTGGAGAATCGCGCCCCCAATCAGTTGAGCGGTGGGCAGCAACAGCGCGTGGCGCTGGCGCGCGCGCTGGTCATGGAGCCGAAGGTGCTGCTCTTCGACGAGCCGCTGAGCAACTTGGACGCCAAGTTACGCGTCCAGATGCGCGGCGAAATCCGCCGCATCCAACAGGACTTGGGCATCACCAGCGTCTATGTCACCCACGACCAAGACGAGGCGATGGTCCTTTCGGACCTGATCGTGGTCATGCACCAGGGCAAGATTCAGCAGGCGGGCAGCGCCGTGGAGATCTATCGCCGCCCCGTCAATCGCTTTGTCGCCGACTTTATCGGACGTGCCAACTTCATTCCGGTGGAGGTCGTCGCGCGCGACGGCGTGGGCTGGCGCGTGCGCGTCCACGAGTCCGAGCTGCAAGTGCCCGCGTCCGCCACCGATGCGCTGCGTCCGGGGATGCCCGCACTCCTGCTGGCGCGCCCGGAGTCGGTGCACGTCCATCGCACGCCGCCTGCCGGCGGGACCTACTTTGCCGGCGAGCTCCTGCGGACTGCCTATTTGGGGTCTATCGCCGAATATGAAGTGCGCGTCGCCGGTCAACTCATGGCAGCGGTGCTCAACAACCCCCGCGATGAAGACCTACTCCCCGTCCATGCGCCGGTCTATGTGGAACTCCTGCGCGACAACCTGTTCCTCTTGCCCGCCGGCGAGGGCTAACGTAGCGAAACGTGTGCCGCGTTACGGCCCCTTGACGTAGCGGTCGAAGAACGCCACCGACCGCTGCATGGCTGTGTTGAAATTGACCGATAGGTTGTGGTCGTCGCCGGGGTAGATGTATAGCTCGGCGATGCCGTCTGCGGCGAGGATGTCGTTGTAGAGCCGCTCGGAAAAGGCGACGGGCACATCGGCATCCGCCGTGCCGTGATGTAACTGGATTGGCCCGGACAGGTCCGCCACATAGCTGTTGGTGCTGATGGAATCCCAGAACGCCGGATTCTGCGCGGACGTGCCGAATTCGTCCAGCAATTCCTGGCGCCAGCGCCGCACGCGTTGCGGGATGGTGCTGGGGATGCGTCCCGCGCGGTTCCAGTTGTTGAGCAAATCGTCGTAGGACC
>CAKZVN010000123.1 GCA_937922105.1 uncultured Litorilinea sp. | reverse complement strand
GATCTCCCCTGATCCGCGGAGTCTTTGCGTTTGCGGGGCGTTTTACCAGACATGGCCACGAGATGGGAGTTGCATCGGAAGCAGAGTATTTGGCGCCCATCTATGAGGTAATGTCATGGGCACGGCGTTCTGCTTTCGAGTTGGTGACGGGCATCACTGAGACGACGGCAGCGTGGCTACAAGACGCGGGGCGAGATATCTTGAGGAGAGGGCGGTGCCGGCGGACTTGCGCGCCGAGTTGGTCCTGCTGTTTGGAGCATAGTGCGCTTGAGTGCCCAGACGGAAACGACGCGGGCGGCGGCGCCAGGCACGCGGATCGACTTTGTGCAGAGCGGGGTTGTGAAGCGGATTGAGATTCGGACGGCAATGGATGAGCGGGTTTGTCCTGTGTGTGGCCCGCTGCATGGCACGCGTCACGCGTTGGAATCCGGTGTGGTCGGGCGGGGCTTACCGCCCTTTCATCCGGGTTGCCGGTGCTGGATCGTGGCGGTGGTGGAGGATGCGGCGGTGGCTAAGACGCCTGAGCAGCGAGGGCGCAATTATGCAATGGCGTTACGCGGGCGAGAGTATGTAACCCGGCAGTTGAAAACGATGGATGTGGACGCGCTGGCGCGCCAGGTGTTGGCGGCGGATGAATTGCCTGCGGCCGGCTATCATTTCGTCAAACATGGTTGTGAGATGGGAGCCGCTTCGGAAGCGGAGTATGTGGCGCTCTTTCGCGAGGTAATGGAGTATGCCCGGCAACAGTCGAACGTGCTGTTCGTGGCCTGGCGTAATGAACGGCGGCCCGATCTGATGTGGTATATCTTCGACGGTGAGCGTGGTCTGGCTGTACAATTTAATCAGATGACCGGGCAAGCACATTCGTTCTATAAGGTTAAAAACTGGGGGGCTTTTCTTACTCATGTGCGCCCGGTACAGGTGATATTGGTTGATGGGCGCTGGGAACTGAAGCCGCAGTAAAGCGCCGAGAAATCAGGTGGGCAATGAATCAAGCAGATGTTGCCGAATGGACAACGGCGAACCTGGTGGTAGCTTACGCCAAGTACGTTGGCTGGATTGACCGAGGCGAGGACAACTGGGAGACTTTCGCCTGGGAGGCGCTATTCATTCGGGATGATCTCGCGGAACGATGGGAGCAACTGACGGAGGCCGAGCGGGAGACGGTGCGCTCCGCCGACGAGATGTTAGTCGCCAATCATACGCGGATGGCAGAGTCGATCCTGCCGGCGCCGGTCCGTCATCCGCCGTCGGCGTGGTGGTGGTTTTTGGATTTGGGGCCGGATGTACGTGATACGGAGGTATTGCGCGGTCGTTTGCGTGTTTTGGGGGAGCTGGAGTAATGCCTAGTATCGAGATACGCGGACTAGAGGAGTTGTACGCCAAGCTGGACCGCATGGCGGCCACGGCCACGTTGCGCCCACCGATGATGCGCGGGGTGTTGCGGTTGCAACGGCGGCTGGGGGAGTCCCGTTGCCGCCAAGCGACGGAGTATGGGCGGTGAATACGACGCCGGCGCAAAAGCGGGCGTTCTTTGCGCTGTTGCGCGCGGGGCGGATTAGCGGGGCGCGTACGGGGAAGTTGGGGCAGTCATGGGCGACGCGTGTGCTGGAGGCGGCGACGGGGTTGGTGGGGGTGGTGGGCAACAACCGCCCGTATGCGCGCTGGGTGCAGGACCGGGGGCGCCAGGCGAGGTTTCCCGCGGGGCACTGGGGGACGGCGCCCCGCCAGCCATCGTCCTAGCCGGGTGACCAGGCGCATACCTCGCCCGCTGTCCAGGTCACAAACTACTCTCCCGCAGCGTGTCGTCGCGCCGTTCCTGCCCTATACTAAATCCACCGGCACGTCTGCTGATCACGGTTCCCGAACCCGCCCTAGCGGCGGCTCATCGTCGTCACAGCAGGCTGTACTCCGGTGTGCAGGCCCGCCCCACCGCGGCAGCGTCGCCGTTGTGTGGACAGGCAACACCCATTGCGGCCTCGGGATCTTCATAGGTACCGAGGCCGTTGCTTTCATCCAAACCCTGTCCGGGCGTATAATGCACTTATCATGCTCAGTGCACAGGCAGACCTGTTCTATCGCTTTGGCGTCGCCCTGGTCGTCGGTTTCCTCATCGGGCTGGAACGCGAACACGCAGCCGAAGGACGGCAACGGGCCATCTTTGCCGGGGTGCGGACCTTCTCCCTCCTCTCGCTCGCCGGCTGCACCGCCGCGCTGCTCAGCGATCTGAGCGGCTCGCCGTGGCTGTTGGCGGCTGCCTTCGTCAGCATCGGCGCCCTCATCGTCACCGGTTATGTCAACCTGAGCCGCAGCGGACAATTCGGCGGCACCAGCGAGGTGGCTGCGTTTATTGCGCTCTTCTGCGGCGCGCTCGCCTATTGGAACTACATCGCGCTCACCGCCGCCATTGCCGTCGCCACCACCGTCCTACTCTCGCTCAAGCCCGCCATGCGCAACTTTGCCCAGCGCTTGAGCACCCAGGATGTCTACGCCACCCTCAAATTCGCAGTCATCACCGCCATCGTCCTGCCCGTCCTGCCCAATCGCACCTTCGGGCCGCCCCCTTTCGACGCGCTCAACCCTTACAACATCTGGCTGATGGTGGTCTTCATCTCCGGCATCAGTTTCACCGGCTATGTACTGATGCAACTGGTCAACCCGCGGCGGGGCATCCCCTTGACCGGACTGCTGGGCGGGCTGGTTTCCAGCACCGCGGTCACCCTCAGCCTCTCGGCGCGCAGCCGCCAACAGCCCGAACTCACGCCCACCATTGCTCTGGCGATCACGTTGGCTTGGATCACCATGTTCCTGCGCGTGCTCGTTGCCGTCGCCGCCGTCAATTCCGGCTTGTTGTTCGCCGTTTGGCCGCCCATGCTCAGCGGCGCAGTTGCGTTGGCAGCCTATGCGCTCCTCCTTTTCCTGCGCCGCGCCGAAGACAACCAACAGGAAGTCAGCTTGATCAACCCCTTCGAGCTTGGCCCCGCGCTCACCTTCGGCGCATTCTATGGGCTGATTCTGTTGGTTGCGCGCGCGGCCCAACTCTACTTCGGCGATACCGGTCTCCTTGTCTCCGGCGCGTTAGCCGGCCTCACCGATGTCAATGCCATCACACTCACCATGGCTGAATTGAGCCGTCAAGTTGGGGGCATCCCCTATGAAACCGCCGCGGGCGCTATCATCCTGGCAGTGCTTGCCAATACACTCACCAAGACCGTCATGGTCTTTGTCGCCGGAGGGCCGTCTATCCGCAAAGCCATCCTCCCCACCGCCGTGCTGAGCCTCATCGTGTTGGGCGCGTTCATCGTGCCCTGGCGCTAAGACACGCCTGCCTCCTTGCAAATGTTCCGTCCGCACTCCAGGCCTCTCTCGCCATGACCAACGTGATCGAAACCGACCAAGTGACACGTCGTTATGGTGACCAGGTTGCCGTCCATGAACTGAGCATGACCGTGCGCGCCGGCGAAATTTTCGGCTTTCTCGGTCACAACGGCGCCGGCAAAACCACTACCGTGCGTCTGCTCAACGGGCTGCTCGAACCGCACGCGGGCACGCTGCGCGTCTTGGGACTCGACCCGGCACGCCAGGGCGCGCAGCTACGCAAATGCACCGGCGTCTTGACCGAAACCCCTTCCCTGGACGAGCGCCTCACCGCCGAAGACAATTTACGCCTCTTTGCCGCCATGTATAACGTGCCGCGCGCCGAGATTCGCCCGCGCGTGCGGGAATTGCTGGAACTCTTCGACCTCGCCGACCGTGCCGGTGACCGCGTCGGCGGCTTCAGCAAGGGTATGAAACAACGCCTGGCGTTGGCGCGCGCCCTTGTCCACCGCCCTGAACTCATCTTTCTCGACGAACCTGCCAGCGGTCTCGATCCGGTCGTCACCCGCCATCTCCACGATTTGATTTTGCATCTGAGCCGGGTGGAGGGGCGCACCGTCTTCCTGTGCACCCATAACCTCAATGAGGCACAAAAGCTCTGTCGCCGCGTCGCTGTCTTACAAGCGGGCCGGCTGGTAGCCCTGGGCACCCCACGCGAATTGGCCCGCCAGATCAAAGCCGATGTGCATCTTTCCATCACCATCCACCCGGAGCAAGTGGACCGCGCAGTCGCCGTGCTCTCCCCGGAGCACCCAACCACGCTCGCGCGCAACGGTGACGGCGACACGGTGCGGATTGCCAACGTCACGCGTGACCACATCCCGGCGCTGGTCGCCGCGTTGGTTCAAGCCGGCATTGCGATCTACCGGGTCGAGCACGACGAACCCACGCTGGAAGACATCTATTTCGCCCTGCATTCCCCCGCGGAGAATTCCCCATGAACTGGCCTGCCATCTTCGCTGTCGTCCACAAGGACGTCATGGTCATCAGCCGCACGCGCGGGGTCATCATCCCGCTGTTGGTGGTCCCCATCTTCATCACCGTCATCGTGCCCGCCGTCTTTGCCGCGCTGCCCCAGATCGCCCAGAACATCGGCGTGCTGGAGCCACCCGCCGAATTGCGCCAGTGGATTGCCCAGTTACCCGCCTCGTTCCAACTCGAGATGGCCCAGTACAACCATACCCAGCTCCTGATCGTCATCACCGCGGTCTATTACTTTGCGCCCATGTACCTCATCCTGCCCATGATGGTCTCCGCCGTGGTTGCAGCCGACAGTCTGGCAGGCGAAAAGGAGCGCAAAACCCTGGAGGCCCTGCTCTACACGCCCACCACCGACCGCGAGTTATTGGTCGCCAAGCTCTTGGCTGCGTGGACGCCGGCGGTCGCTGTGGCGTGGGGCGGTTTTACCCTCTATACGTTGGTGCTGAACACGGTCGCCTGGCCCGCCTTTGGTCGGGTCTTCTTCCCGAACGTCATGTGGTGGGTCTTGGCGCTTTGGGTCGCGCCCGCGGTGGCGGGCATCGGGCTGGGCTTTACCGTGCTGGTCTCGGCGCGTGTCGGCACCTTCCAAGAAGCCTACCAACTGGGTAGCCTGGTCGTCTTGCCCATCGTGGGCCTGATGATCAGCCAGGGCGCGGGCTTGCTCTACTTCGGCCCGGGACCGGTCTTCCTGATCGGCTGCCTCGCATGGCTCATCAACTCGGTACTGATCTGGTTCGGCAGTCGTGCCATGCGCCGCAGCGAGTTGCTCCTGCGGCTTTAGCGCCGCGCCCGCTCCAGGCGCCGCTTCCTTACAGATAACCGCAACTCGGGTCTGTCCCAATATTTGGGGAAGGGGTAGAATAGGGGCATGGAGCGGGAATGGCAACCTGAAAGGAGCGACGAGCATGGGAGAGGCAAGCACACGGGAGCAGGAGAAGGCAGCGTTTCTCCGTGAAGCGGAGCGGATG
>CAKZVN010000122.1 GCA_937922105.1 uncultured Litorilinea sp. | reverse complement strand
TCGCCAGCCGGCGCAACCTGACCGGCTGGCGATTTTTTTTGATATTGATAGACGCTATGCGACATAACAAAATTGTCCGACGAATCTATTCATCAGCTGTGATCCCTCTGATGATCATAGTATGTTCGGCTTGCGCCGGTTCAAGTGCACCGGCAGAAAGTCAACCTGCAACCGTCGCACCGGCTCCACTGTCTCAGCTTCCATATGCAATCCCCTATTCCTCACCCCGCATACACAACAGGGCTTGCTTGTTCCAACCAGACACCGCCGAGCATCACCCGGCTGGGTCGCAAGGCTGCGTCCAACACCACCAGGTCCGCATCCTTGCCCACCTCCAGACTCCCCTTGCGGTTGTCCACCCCAATCACGCGCGCCGGGTTGAGGCTTGCCATACGCACCGCGATGTGCAAGGGCACGCCCACCTGCTCCACCGCCACAGCAAGCATATCGCCCAAGAGCGTGGTACTCCCGGCAAAAGCCGTACGGTCGAGCAACATCCCCACGCCGCCCTCCACGATATAGCTCATCTCGCCCATGCGGAAGATGGTGCCTTCCGGCAACCCTGCGCCGCTGGTGGCGTCGGAAATGAGACACAGCCGGTCGGGACCGATGGCGCGATAAGCCAGCTTCATCAGCGTCGGCGGCAGATGCTTGCCGTCGGTGATCATCTCCACCGTCAGCGCCTCGTGGGTCAGGCTTACCTCCAACAAGCCCGGCTTGCGCCACGGCCCTTCGCGTACCGTCGCCGATTGCCCGCTCCAGATGTGGATCATATGGCGCAGTCCTGCAGCGATATGGGGCAGCAAATCCTCCTCACGCGCGGCGCTGTGTCCCGCCGCAGCCACGATCCCCAGGTCCACCAAGCGCCGCGTCAGCGCAAATGCGCCCGGCAGTTCCGGCGCATAGGTGAAGATACGAATCACGCCGGCGTGCTCCAGCAGCAGCGCGGGCGAGCCGTCGTCAGGCGTGCGCAGATGGGCCGGGTCCTGCGCGCCGGCTTGGCTGGGCGCAAAGTACGGCCCCTCCACATGCACGCCGAGCAACTCCGCTTCGCCTGCGCCGGGTGTCCAGTGGCGCGCCGTCCCCAGACAGGCAACCAACTGATCCAGCGGCGCAGTCGCAGTCGTCGCCACGACCGCCGTAACACCCCGGCTCGCCGCGCAGCACAGCACCGTCCGCCATGCCTGGGCATCGGCTTGATTGAACGAAGCCCCTGCCGCGCCGTGCATGTGAAGATCCACCAGCCCCGGCGCGACAATGGCCCCGCCCATATCTATGCTCGTCAAACCGCTCGGCAGATCGTCGCGCGCGCAGACTGCACGGATTTTCCCCGCCTCGATCCAAAGCACGCGACCGCGCACGGTTTCCCCAGGCAGCACCAGGTCTGCATTCACCAGTGCGTAGGAAGTCCCCGCGTCTATCACAGTCGCCATCAGCCCCTAGCGGTCAAGCGCGCCGGGCACATGCGACGCGTCGTCCAGTTGTTTGCGAATCTCCGCCGGCAGCTCCCAACCCAGCGCGCCCAAGTTGTCCTGGAGATGCTCCACCGTATCGCCGCCGGTGATTGCGCACGTCACTTCGGGATGCGACAACACCCACGCCAACGCCACCTGGGCTGGAGTCTTGCCCAGCGTAGCAGCGGCATCCAGCAGCACGGCGATCACGCTCCCCGCGGGGCCTGCCATCACCTTGTCATAGGAAGCGGCGCCACGCGTCGCCCAGTAGCTCCCCGCAGGTGCGGGATGTCCGGGACGGTAGAGACCGCTCAACAACCCCACCGCCAAGGGGCTATAAGCCATCATGCCCAGCCCGAAGCGCCGCACCACGCCGAACAACTCGCGCTCCGGTGTCCGCTCCAGCAGACTATACTGGTTTTGCACCACCCCAAACGGCTCGGTCTTCAGATCATCCGCCAGCCACAGACCATGACACACCTGCCAGGCGGCATAGTTGCAGCAGCCCACATAGCGCGCCTTCCCCGCGCGCACCACATCATCCAGCGCGCGCAACGTCTCCTCCAGCGGTGTCGCCTGGTCATAGATGTGCACCAGATAGACATCCACATAGTCGGTGCCCAAGCGCGCCAGTGAGCGGTCAATCTCGCGCAGGATGTGCACGCGCGACAGTCCGGCGTCGTTGGGGCCTGGACCGACACGCGCCGCCACTTTTGACGTGATCACCACCTGGTCGCGCCGCCCGCGCACCGCGCGCCCTAAGATCTCCTCGGCGCGCCCGAAGTAGCGGTGGTCGTCCAGCAGCGAATAGACATTGGCGCAATCAATCAAGTTGATCCCCAGGTCAATCGCCTGCTCGATCATGCGTTGGGCCGCCTGGGCATCGCTCTGCCCGCGCAGCCCCAACCCCAACGCCAAGCGGCTGACCTTCACTCCCAGTTTCCCGAAGTTGATGTACTCCAACGGTGACCATGCCTTTCCGGATGCGCTTTGTATTGATGGCCCACAGCGGTGACGCAATCAGGCGATTGCCAGGAACTTGATACAGACCGGCGCCGGGCACCGGGTCACGCGCCCGGTCGCGTGCAGACGTCCTGTCTTGGCGTCAATGCTGAACAAGTGGATGTCGCCCGAATTCTGATTTGCCGCCAGCAGCCAGGCGCCGTTAGGACTCACGGCAAAGTTGCGTGGGAACTGCCCGCCGGTCGCCACATATTCCAGCGGCTTGATCGCGCCGCTCTGGTCGTCCAGCGCAAAGACGCC
>CAKZVN010000121.1 GCA_937922105.1 uncultured Litorilinea sp. | reverse complement strand
CCCCTGGGTGTTGGCAGTGGATGAATCAAAACGGAATCCAAGCCATGTGATATGTCTGGATGGCCCCCAGCTTGCTACTCTTGTATCTCCGGCTGGAGCAACAGCTTACCCTCCCAAGTGTCACTCCCCAATCTTGAGCGTCATCATTCCCTTTGACACGCGCCGCGCGACGGGATAAACTGACCGCGGGCGTGTCTTGCGCTCCTCTTTTGTCGGCCCGGTTGCACAGGGCCTCATTGCCGCGAGCGGGAGTCTTGTCATGAGTGTTGCGTTGATCAAGGAACTGGTGGAGACGCCGGGCGTGCCCGGGCGCGAGGAACGGCTGCGCGCGGTGGTGCGCCGCGAGCTGACCGGGCTGGTGGACGAGATGCGTGTCGACGCGCTGGGCAACTTGATCGCGGTCAAGCGCAATCCCGGTGCGCCTAAACTCATGATCGCCGCGCATATGGACGAGATCGGCTTCATCGTCTCCCATATTGACAAGGAGAAGGGCTGGTTGCGCTTGCAGCCCCTGGGCGGGCATGACCCGCGCCACATGGTGGCGCAGCGCGTACTGGTCTCCACCGCCGAGGGCGACCTGCCCGGCATCCTCTTCCCAGGCCTCAAGCCCCCCCACATTGCAAGCGACGAAGACCGCAAGAAGCAGCCGCAAGTGAGCGATTTCTTTGTGGATATGGGGTTGCCCGGCGCCGTCGTGCGCGAGCGCGTCGCCATCGGTGACCCGGTGACCCTGCTGCGCGGCTTCAGCATGATCGGCGACGGCTACTCGGCCAAAGCCATGGACGACCGCATCTGCGTCTATATCCTGATCGAGGCGTTGCGCCGTGCCCAACGCTTCGGCTGGGAGGTCTACGCCGTCGCCACCAGCCAAGAGGAGGTGGGGCTGCGCGGCGCGTTGACCAGCGCCTACGGCATCCACCCGGATGTAGGCATTGCGCTGGATACCACGTTGGCGGTGGATATCCCCGGTGTCGCGGAACATGAGATGGTGACTCGCTGGGGCGGCGGCGCAGCTATCAAAATCCTGGACGGTTCCTTCATCGCCCACCCCAAGCTTACCGCCGCGCTGCGTGACATTGCCACCCGTCGCGGCATCGCCTGGCAGCACGAAATCTTGCCGCGCGGGGGAACCGACGCCGGCGCCATACAGCGCGTCCATGCCGGCGTAGCGGTAGCGACGCTTTCCACCCCGACCCGCTATATCCATAGCTCGGTGGAGATGGTCCACAAGGACGATGTCGAAGCGGGGATCGCGCTGGTGGCAGCCTTCATCGAAGAGGGCCACATGGCGGACTTGGCGCTGACGTGAGCCGTGCGCGCATGGCAACGCCGTGCTGTCCGATTGCTGTGTGTCTGTGGGCGCGCAGTGGCAAGAGGCAGGCTTGAGTGGGGGCGATACGCGGAGGCCTTTGGGGGATTGCCGTAGCCGGGGTGCTCCTGGGGCTGTTGTGGTTCACGACCTTTGCACAGAGTTCCACTACCGAACCGGCTGTCACGCCGGACCCGGTGGTTGACGTTGCCCAAGTCCCGGGTCTGATCCTGACCGCGACCATCGGCACAACAGCCGGCACGTGCGCGATCACCAGCACGGTCCAGGTGCGCGCCGATACGTTGGTCTATCCTTGCTACACCATCGAATACACCGGGACACAGCCGGTCGCGCTGCATCGCATCGAGAGCGCGCGGCGGGGCGTGATCACCGACACGCTGCGGCGCGTGCTCCAACCGGGCGAGCGTCTCGACACGGTGACGTTGGGCCTGGTCATCACCGACATCACCGATGTGGACGTGACCGATACCATCACCTGGACGGCGCGCAGCGAGGAGGGCGCGCCGTCACCGGTCTTTGTGGTCGCCTTCGCCGAGACCACCATTGATGTCGTTGCACCGGACCTCAGCCTCTTTAAGACGGTGGGGCAGAGCGCCGTGGAGTGCCCGGTCACCCAAAACTTCCGCATTCCCAGCGGGCAGACCGCCTACTATTGCATCACGCTGATCAACCGGGGGGACATCACCCTGACGCGACACACGGTGACCGACGGGGACCCGTCGCTGGGCGTCAACGGCACCTTTAACAATCCCGTGCCGCCGGGTGAACGCTTGGTGATCACCAACGGCACGCTGAGCAGCCTCGGCTTGAGCGGTACGCTGGCGCGCCCGAACGTGACTCAGCCTTCCACCAGCACCGTCCGGGTGGAGTCCAGGACGGCGAGCGAGTTGTCGGTCAGCGCGGTGGCGACCGCAGTGTTGGAAGTGGGCATTACCACCGCGCTCTTTACCAAAACCCTCTCCACCGACCCCAATGTCTGTGGTGAGAGCAGCAACATCGTGGCGCCGCCAGGGTCCCAGCTTTATTATTGCGCCAAGATTCTCAACACTGGGCGCACGACGCTCACCAGCCATAACTTGGTCGAAGAGGGATTGAGCATTGATGTGCGTTTCGAGTATGAGTTGCCGCCGGGCGCTTTGTTGGTGATCACCGCGGCGGACTTGGTCAATGTCTTCGACCAGCCGCGCGTCTTTGGGCCGCTCAACTTCACGCCCCAATTCATCAATGTGGTCAACCGGACCATGACCTATGTGGGGCGCACCGCGGACGGTTCGTCGGTGACGTTGTCTTGGGCTACGTCGGCCCAATTCCCGCCGACGCCGACCTGGACGCCGACACCCGGACCGGAGCCGACCTGGACACCACGTCCGACCATTCCTTTCCCGCCCACAGAGACCTTTACCCCCCTGCCGCCCACCGAGACGCCGACGCCCACGGATACGGCAACCCCGACCGACACCCCCACCCCGACGCGCGACTGGACCGCGGCGCTTATCACCACCCCCGTGCCGGACCAGGGTGGGGGCTTTACGCCCAGTTCCGCCTTTCCCGGCCCGCAGTTTCCGGGGTCCGGCTATCCTGCGCCCTCGGAGGGGGTATCTGCGCCGCAGTTCCCCGGCACCAGCCTGCCCGGTGATTATCCGGCGCCGGGTGCAGGGTTCCCTCCCACCCTCGATCCGGTGAGCGCGCAGTTTACGGCAATTGCTCTGGCAGAAACCGAGATTGCTGCCACTGCAACGGCGCTGCAGGAGGCCCTGAACACGCCCGACTTCCCCACCCCGGAGAGTATGCCGGACATGCTGCCCACGCCGGCTATCGGCAGCCCGCCCCTCAGCCCGCCGTTGGCAGTGGCACCGGCACCGCCGGACGGCGACAGCGCCACCGCGCCCACAGAGACCGCCACGCCAACGCCCGATGCCCTGGTGATTATCGTCACCGCCACGCCGGACCCGCTCAGCATTGCGCTCGCCGCGGCCCAACGCCCGGTGCTTTTGCCGACACCCACCCCCACCGCCGACTACTTGCTCGTGGCTGCGCTGAGTTTCGATACAGTCGCCGCGACGATGAGCTGGCTCTGGTTCCTGGGCGGCTCGCTGATCTTCTTCGCCACCGCGGGCATTGTGGCGGCGCTCTTTTTCTTCAGCCGCGACCGCAACCCGTACGCGCTCTATCCGCAGCCGGAAGACGAATGGGACGAGGACGACGACTGGGAGGGCGATGACACTGCTTGGGAGAGCACTCCCGGCAGCCCCGGAGCGTCGCGCCGCCCCCCCACCGCCCGCGACCCGCGTGCACGGCGCGCGGACGACTGGCCCGCCGATCTGCCATGACCGCGTCTCGAGCCTTGCGGGGGACACAGCAGCGCAGCCTGTGGCTGATCGCGTTGACACTGGTCGCCTTTGCCTGGCGCGTCCATGCCCTGGATCGCCAAAGTTTGTGGCGCGACGAGGTGGACGCGGTTTACTTTGCCACGCGCCATCTGCCCGATACGCTGAGCATGTTTACCGGGCCCGCGCAAAACGGCCCGTTGTACTTTGTCAGCCTACGTCCCTGGTTCGCTGTGCTGGGCAGCCGCGAATTCGCCTTGCGCTTTCCCTCCGCGGCTGCGGGGGTGGTGAGCGTCTTGCTCACCTGGCAGGTGGCGCGACGTCTATTGCCGTTGCGTCCACCGCCGGGAGAGAGCGCTGCAACGTCGCGTGTCGCCACGGTCGCTTGGGTGGCAGCGCTGGGTATGGCTGCCAACCCCTATCAGCTTTGGTATGCCCAAGAGGGCAAGATGTATACGGTGGTCACGGCGCTGGTGCTCTTGGCGACCTGGTGGTGGCTGGAGGGAATCGGTCGCGGCGGCTGGCGTCCCTGGGCGGCTTACTGGTTGACGGTAACCGTCGCCATGTATACCCATCTCCTCCTCATCGTGCTCTTCCCGCTCCATTTTGTTTGGTTCATCCTGGCTTGGCCTGCCGGACGCCGGCATTGGCGCGGCTATGCCGCGGCCCTTGCCGGGTTGACGTTGCCCTATTGGCCCATGGTCTGGTGGCAGTGGGAGATGCTGGTCGCCGATACGCCCAAGACGGGCTTCAGCTTCACGCCGTTGGAGGTAATGGCGCGCACGTTGCTATTGAACCAGAGTCGCGGCTTTGCGCCGCTGGGAGACTGGGTTTGGCTGGCGCCGCTCTTTTTCTTGGGCGGCGCGGGTGCGCTCTTGGGCGCGGGGGATGTGGCAAGCCGCGCCTTGTCCGCTGGGAGGGAAGGCGTTGTGCTCGCCGGATGGCGTCGCTTTGCCTTGCTCATCACCTGGGTGCTCTTACCGCCCCTGACTCTCTATGTGCTCAGCCTGCGCCAACCCATCTTCACCGACCGCTATCTGATCTGGATCGCGCCTGCGCTCCTGATGGTGGTGGGGTTGGGTATGGTCGCGGTGCGCCGCTACGCGCCGGTCGCGGGGCGTGCCCTCGCTGCGAGCCTGTTGGTCTATGTGCTGGGAGTGTGGCTCTATGCCGGGTGGCTGCAAAAGACGCTGCCCATGAAGTATGACCTGCGCGGCGCAGTAACCACCGTTGCCGCCCGGCGCGCGCCCGACGAGTTGCTGATTCTCCAGATTCCCCACCTGGAATATGCCTATCGCTACTATACCAGCGCGTTTGGCCCGCGCCCCTTCGACGATAGCGATGCGCGGCTCGAGCCATGGATGGGCGGGCTGTGGACCAACCACGGCAGGCCCGACGCCGAGAGCCGCGCCGAAGGGGACTGGGTGATGCGCAGCCGCACAGCAGGCTTTCGCCAACTCTGGCTTCTGCGCAGTGAGGCAGAGATGTGGGACCGTCGCCGCTTGATGGATGCCTGGCTGGAAGAGCACGCGGACAGGGTGGAGACGCGCGATTTCCACGGTGTCCAAGTACAGCTCTATCGTCTGCGCGAGCCATTGTCCGCGGAGACCACCCAGGAGTGAAGCTCTGGGCTACGCAGCACCGCCCTCTGCAGGGAGTGGAGGAGACGGTTCGCCCGCTTGAGAGGCGTGACAGGTAGCCGGGCGTTGACTGTCCGGCGCTCACGGACACGACCTAGCCGGGTGTTTGAGCCAAGTTCATTATCGAGAGGAGTTTTTCGCATGGTGCGCGCCGTTGCTTCGTATTCGCCCCGAGTGCAAGCCTTTCCCCTGACCGTGTGGGACAAACCGCCCGCGCCGCGCCACATTGGGTTGGCGTTGGGCGGCGGGGCCGCGCGCGGGCTGGCGCATATCGGCGTGCTGGAAGTGTTGGCAGAAGCCGCGATCCCCATCCATATGGTCACGGGGTGCAGCGCGGGCGCGCTGGTGGGGGCGCTCTTGGCAGCGGGTATTTCGGCCCACCAACAACATGACCTGGTTCACGGGTTGGACTGGGGCGCGGTCAGCACGTTGAGCCTGCGCTTGCCCAGGCTTTCCAAACTGGGCAGCGCGCTCCAGGGGTTGCCCCTGGGTCTGTTGGACCTGGATAAATTGATGGAATGGATGGGAGGAATTCTGGGCGAGGTTCGCACCTTCGGCCAACTGCAGTTGCCCTTTGCCGCGGTGGCGACCGATATCGTCAGCGGGGAGTTGGTGATCATGAATGACGGCGAGATCGCGCCCGCCGTGCGCGCCAGCTGCAGCGTGCCGGGCATCTTCACCCCCTTTCGCCGGGACGGACGCCTGTTGGTGGATGGCGGCGTGATCGCCAACCTGCCCGTGCAGGCTGTGCGCCAGATGGGCGCGGAGTATGTCATTGCGGTGGACTTGTTGCCCATGCCCGGCGCGCGGCGGCGCGAGCCGGAAAACATTGTGGACTTGGCGCTCACCTCGCTCTACACCTTGATTCGCGCCAACCAAGCCTATGCCAACCATGCCGACTGCGTGATCGCGCCCGCCATCGAGGACTTCAGTTTGGTGGAGTTGAGCGCGGCAGAGGACCTGATCGCAGCCGGGCGCGCGGCTGCGGAAGCCGTGCTGCCACGTCTGCGCGCCGACTTAGCCTTGACACCGGCGACCTGATTTGACAAAGGCGCACCCCCTTCCTTATACTCACAACCTGCTCGGCAAGGTAGGAAGTGGTTTCATCATCCGAGGAAGTCGCCATGTACCGACCAGCCTATGCCTCTGCACCCGCCGCCATCCGGCCCGCCTCGCTTGCCCATTGCATCGCGCCCCGCTGTTGTTCCTGCTTGTGTAGCTAGCCGGCAACCGGCTCGTCCTGCTCCCGTTCCCGTTCTCTGTTCAGGCTCGAACCGATTGCCGGCAATCATGTGGTCCCCGGCTGGGCGTCCCGCGCGCCGCAGAGAGCAGGCGCGGTCGGCGCGGCGGGGTTGTCCGTTGTGTGTCTCGACAAACATTTCCCGTTTGCCGATGAGTCCGCTCCTGCATTGCAGAAACCGAAAACCCGTTCCCGGAAATCCGTCCTGGAGTCCAGAAGGAGAAACGTACCATGAGCAACGAATATGCCCGCGGCGATGTCTTGGTCAGCACCGACTGGGTCGCCGCGCACCTGAACGACCCGTCCATTCGCTTGGTGGAAAGCAACGAGGATGTATTGCTCTATGACACCGGGCATATTCCCGGTGCGGTGAACATTGATTGGCACACGGACCTCAACGACCCGGTTGTGCGCGACTACATCGGGCCGGAGCAATTCGCCGCGCTCATGAGCCGCCACGGCATTACCCCGGCGACGACGGTGGTCTTCTATGGCGACAAAAACAACTGGTGGGCGACCTATGCCTTTTGGGTCTTCCAACTCTTTGGTCACACCAATGCCAAGGTGATGAACGGCGGGCGCGCCAAGTGGATCGCGGAGGGCCGCGAATTGACGCGCGAGCGCCCTACCTATGCGCCGAGCAATTACCCCATCCCCACGCGCGACGACCGCAAGATTCGTGCCTTCCGCGATGAGGTGTTGGCGCACCAAGCCGCAGGCAAACCGCTGGTGGATGTGCGCAGCCCGGCGGAATATCGCGGGGAATTGTTGCACATGGCGGACTATCCGCAAGAGGGCGCGCTGCGCGGGGGACATATCCCCGGCGCGCGGTCGGTGCCCTGGGCACGCGCGGCAAACCCCGACGGCACCTTCAAGAGCGCGGCGGAACTGCGCGCCATCTATGAAGGCGAACAGGGTCTCAAGCCGGAGGATGAGATCGTGGCGTATTGCCGCATCGGCGAGCGCAGCAGCCACACCTGGTTTGTGTTGACCTATCTGCTGGGCTACCCCAATGTGCGCAACTACGACGGTTCGTGGACGGAGTGGGGCAACGCGGTGCGTGTGCCCATCGAGAAGTAACACGCTGCTGCAGAACAAAACAAGGCAAAGGACAAGGGGGCGGTTCCGCGGAGCCGCCCCCTGCTGTTGCCTACGTTGACTGCCATCTCTCTGCCGATATGGGCAGGCTAGGCCCCGTTGCCGTTTTCTGCTAAGGTCATCACGCGACCGCTGGGGGGCGGGCTAATGATCTCGTCCGTGCCGCTGCTCAACGACTGGCTGCGGCGAATCCATTCGCGCTGAACTTCCAGCGCCTCCTCTTTGGTGGTGCAGAGAGCCACCAACGCACAGCCCAAAAAGACAAACCACTTATCGTTGTGTGAAAGAATATAGGGTCTTGGCATAGTACTCCGTCCACCAGGCGAGCGTCCCACGCCCCTCACGAACATGCGGGTGACGGCTCACAGGTTGTGTTCTCCATTCCGTCTTGTCTGCCGGGACTCGAAAAGATTGATGCCGATAGAAGAATACGGTTCAGACGCTGAACCGGATGCGCGAAAGGTCTGAGTGCGGGCCGGCAGCGCCATTGCCCGTCAACGGGATGTCGCTGCGACAAAGGCCTCGATACAGTCGTCGGTTGTCGCCGCGGCGGCGGGCCTGCCATACACTGCGGCGATATGCCGGCGCAGCGAAGGCGGGGCAGGCCGCGGTAAGGTTAAGCGCTGTACCACTTTGCGCCACAGATCGCCGCCGTCGCGATAGAGCACTGCCGGGTGGAGTTCCGGCGGGATCAACTCCGGGTAGCTCAGGCGCTGGGGCAAGAGTGGAAAGGCCCCGGCACAGACGGCTTCCAGGATACTGACACCGAAAAACTCGTGGTCGGCGGTGCTGATCACCAGATCGGCCTGGCGCAAGAGCGCATGATAGTCGGCGCGTTCCGCCAGATAGCCCCAGTGTACAATCCGATGTGCCAAGCGCCGGCGCGCCTCCGCGAATTCGGCGGGCGCATTGCGAAAGTTTTCACCCGCCACCGCGAGCCGGAAAGGAATCCCTGCCTCTTCCAGCCGGTAGAGCAGGCGGAAAAAGCGGTCGGGCCGCTTGTCATACTCCCAGCGTTGATTCCACACAATCAGCGGCGGCAAACCCGGCACGCGGTCATGGTCGTCCGCAGCCGGATCGTACAAGGCGCACTCAATGCCTACCGGAGCGACACGGCTGCGCGCACTCACCTCGTCCATCAACTCCAGATGGTTGAAGTCCGGGTAGTGCTTGAGCAGACGCGGCAATGCGTCGAACCAACTGGCGCGATGATAGCGGCTGTTAAAGAGCACCCCATCTGCCGCAACTTGGCTCAACCAGTTGATCAGGGCGTAGGTCAAATCGGGCTTTTCGCCCGGTCGCCACGGATAGGTCAACTGATTTTCGTGCATGTAACAGACCGTTACAGTGCGGGCAGGTAAGGCGCGACGCACCAATCCCAACCAAACCGGCAGATGCACCATATCGGTCGCCAGCACCACATCGGGCGGCGACTCCCCCGCGGCGAGACGCGCCAGGGCGAGGTGGGCCAACTCCAGCGCGCCGCCTTGCATCCGCCACTTCCAAAAGCGGCCCGGCATGGTCAGCAACTCGACTCGATGGCGGCTGTGTTGCCGGTAGCCCTCGGCCCACAGTGCGTGGCTTCCCGTGTGATAGGACGAGACAAGCCAAATCAGCAGGGGGCGCTCAGCCATGCGGCGCTCCACCCCTTCCGCAGTCTGAAAACCGGCGGAATGTTATCCCCGGAGCAGAACCCTTGTCCTACCCCGTTTCATCCATCCCATTCCAGCGCGGCAATGTCTCTATTGTACATCGCAGCCGGTAAAATGTCACCCTTTTTTATCCCTACGAAATCCATTGCGGAGAGTACGCCAAAGATAGGCACAATGTCCAGGGTCAAGCGGGTTGCCCGTTCTGCGGCGCGACGAGGTCGGGCGGCGACGCGTTGAGCAGCCCGCGCAGAACGCTGTTGCGCCCTAACAAGCCGAGCAAGACGCCACTGTTATCCACCACCGGGAGGCGCTTGATGTTGTGCTGGATCATCAGGTGAAGCGCGCGACTGAGCGGCGTATCAGGGCGCACGGAGATGACCGGCGTGCTCATCAGGTCCATGGCGCGTTCGCTGCTGGGCGGCAAGAGTTCGTGTGCGCCGGTGCTCACCCCTAACAGACGTTGTATGCGGCTGAGCAGCGTGGGGTGGCTGCGGAGGCGGCTGCGTCGCAGAATGTCCTTGTCGGTGATGATGCCCAAGACGCGGCGCTGCTCATCCACCACGACCACGCGGCGGCGATTGTTTTGCTCCAGGGCGTGCAGCACAGCCTCGACCCCGGCGCCGGGCGGAACAGTGGCGACTTGGGTAATCATCAACTCGCTGACGGAAAGCCCCTCGGTCTTGCCGAGTTGTTCGTTCGGCTCGGCGATGAAGTGATAGTCCAACACGCGGAAAAGGTCAATGCGACTGATCCAGCCGGTCAAACGCCCTTGTTCATCCACCACTGGCAGGCGTTTGAGACCTTTCTCATCCATGATCAGCGCGGCCTGGCGCACGCTGTCGTTGACGCGCACCGTGATGGCGGGCTGGGTCATGATGTCGGCAGCCGTCAGGCCCGACTCACGCAGTTGGGTCAACTGCTCTTGGACCGCCGCGGCGGAAAGTTCCTCTTGGAGCCCGAGACGCACCATGAGGTTGGCGCGGCGCAACAGGTCGCCGTCGGTGATGATGCCCACGACGCGCCCCTGGTCATCCACCACCGGTACGCTGCGCAATTCGCGGTGGAGCAACAGGGCCATAATCTCGGCAACGGGCGTATGGGGTGCGACGGTGACTACCTCTTCGCGCATGATGTCAACGACCGGGCCATCCAGCGGCGCGGTTTGGCGGCCCGGCGCGTATTGCACCACATCCACGCTCTCGGTGGTAATTAGGCCGGCATCCACCATGCTGCGCAGGCGCGGCAAGAGACGCTCGACGCGCCGCGGGTCATCCACCCAAACCAAGTCCATGGGCAAGTCGGCAGAGAGCGTGATGAGGCTGGCGGTATGGATGCGGCTGTGCGCACCGAAGCCCGCCACCCCGCGCATGATGGTTGCCCCCGAAGCGCCCTCGCGCTTGAGCATCTCCAGCAGCGCCAGGTAGAGCGGGCGACCCTGGTAGGTATCGCTCTCACCGAAGTAGACGGTGACGCGCGTGGCTTGTCCGATGATCTGCATGGCCTACCTCCGCGAGTCGCAACAGTGAGTGTCCACCGCACGACCTAGCCGAAGAGTCGCGCGGCGGCGACCCCCAACCAGGCTGCGGTGAGACCAATGACGTTGTTGGCTAAGATGTTGAGTACGCTGCGCCAGAGTGCGCCGGCTTGGGCGAGCGCCAGCGTCTCCACGGCAAAAGATGAGAAGGTGGTAAACGATCCGAAAAAGCCCACCGCGATCAACAGGCGCGCTTCGGGGGGCAAGACCAGCCGCCCCGTCGCCAGCGTCACCACAAAGCCGAGCAGAAAGCAGCCGATCACATTGACCAGCAGCGTGCCGTAGGGAAAGGTGACGCCGAAACGGTCTGCGGCCCACAAACCGAGCCAGTAGCGCGCATTGGCGCCCAGCACGGCTCCCACGGCGATCAGCCAAAAACGGTTCATGATCTTCTTTCCGGTCGAAGTTCCGGCACGACCGGCAACAAACTAATACTCCTTACCGGTCATGTCTGCGCGCAGGATTTGGCACACCCTGCCGGGTCGAGCAAGCCAGATTCTACCCAACAGATAATAGCCGAAAGCGCTTGCAGCCTGAAAGACGACAGGGACGCGGCACGCGTATTTTTTTCACCCCCATGTCCTCAATGGAGAACACGGGAGCCTGAACGATCCCTGTGCCACCAACCGTTGTGCGGCTGCGCAGACGGCCTGCAAGGGCCTACGACGCGGTGTAGATGCCTACACCAGAGCGCGCACGCCCCACGCCAGCGCGCCCGCCAACAAGGCATAGCCCAGCGAGATGCCCGCGTTGGTGCGCACCACCCGTCCCTCCTTACCCACCAGCCCCACGGTGGTCAGCACCGCCACCACGTTGTGGACGCAGATCATGTTGCCCGCCGCGCCGCCCACCGTTTGCAGCGCCAGAATCAGTGCGGGCGGCAGCCCGTTCTGGATCGCGGTGTCATATTGCAGCAGGCCGAACATGATGTTGGAGACCGTATTGCTGCCGGAGATGAAAGCCCCCAGCACCCCCACCAACGGCGCAAGCAGATACCAACTTTGGCCGGTCACGTCCGCCGCGGCCTGCGCGACCACGATGAGCATGGCGTCGCGCCCTCCCTCGCTGCCGGAGTTCATCATGACATAGACCATGATCAACGCTGAGATCAGCGCCACCGCCGCCGCGCCCACCATCACCAGCGCCTCCCGCGTGGCGGCAAAGGCGTTGCGCCAGTGCACCCCATGCATGGGCGGGATGAGCAAGGCGACCAGGCCGAAGGGGATGATGCCCGGGTTGTAGAGCGGCGCGATGCCGCGACTGATCCCCGTACCCAAGATGTCGTTCCAAGCCAAGCGCAGCCCCTGGAGCCAACCGGCAAAGGGCAAGAGGTCCACGCGCGTGAGCAATAGGATGGAGCCGACCAAGAGATAGGGCAACCAGGCGCGCGCAGCGGAGAGCGCAGGCTGCTGCTGTTCGCCGTCGCTGCCTGCCGGGATGCTCCCTTCCCAGCCGGCGGGCCACTGGGACTTAGGTGGGAAATCCCAGGGGACTTTGGGCGTGAGGAAGCCGCGCGCCACGGCAAAGAGGAAGACAGGCAGCGCAATCAGCGACCCCAGCAGCGTGGGCAACTCGGGGCCGAGGGTGACGGCAAGCATCACCTGCGGCACAGTGAACAGCAGCCCGGCAAAGAGCGCCAAGCGCCAGACCTCCAGCCCGCGGCGAAAGGACCCTTCGGTGAGCTTGGTCATGAGCGCAACCATGATCAGCGGGATAAAGCTGCCGATGGCGAAGTGGAGCAGCCCCGCCCTGGCGGAGACCGCCAGAATCAGGTCGCCGAACTCCATCCCGGCAGGTAGGTCCACCACCCCGCGCAACGGCTCGAAGCCCAGGCGCGTGGGCACGCCCACCACGCCGAAAGAGACCGACGTGCTGTCCGCCACCAGGGTGAGGATAGCCGCGATGAGCGGCGGGAAGCCCATCCCCACCAGCAGCGGCGCAGCCACCGCTGCGGGTGTGCCGAAGCCGGCTGCGCCCTCGATAAACGAGCCGAAGAGCCAGGCGATGATCAACGCCTGCACGCGGCGGTCGGTGGAAATGGCGGACATGGAACGGGAAATGCCCGCCATACCACCGCTCTTTTTCATGAGTTGCAGGATCAGGATCGCGCCGAAAACGATAATCAGGATGTCCAGGGCATTGATGATGCCCGCCAGCGCAGCCGCCAGCACCTTGAGCGGCGGCATCTCCCAGGCAGTCCACGCCACCCCGACGGCAAGCAGCGCGCCCACCGGCATGGCCCGGCGCGAGGGCCACATAAAGCCCACCATCAAAACGCTGACGGCGATGATGGGCAACAACGCCACCAGCGGTAGAATCCAGTTCATACGATGGTCCAAAAAATTTCCTCGCGGATACTTACGCGCTCCGATCCGCCGTTCTCCCTGGCAGTTGCGAACTTCCAGGGAGGTATACCCCCGGTGACGCGCTTATTGTTCCGGCGCGTCGCCCCAGCAGCGATCCGTTTCGGCTTGGCCGCGACGCATGGCCAACAGCAGCGCGTCTTGGTCCACGGGTAGAGCTAGACAGCGCACTCCCACGGCACGCGCGATGGCATTGGTGATGGCAGGGCTGATGGGAATGGAACTGATTTCGCCTACGCCTTTGGCGCCGTAAGGGCCTTCGGCGGTGGCATGTTCGACGATGAAGTGTTCCATCACCGGCGTGTGCTTGATGCCCGGCATCTTGTATTGGCCCAGCCGGCGGGTCCAGGGCACACCGTTCTCCTCAATGTAGTGCTCGGTGAGCGCGTTGCCCAGGCCCATGACGATCCCGCCCTCGATCTGCCCCAGCAGGCTGAGCGGGTTGATGGCGCGACCCACATCGTGGGCCGAGGCGACGCGCTCCACCGCGACCTCGCCCGTCTCCAGATCCACGCTGACCAGCGCGGCATGGACGGCATAGCTGAAGGCAAAGTGCATGTCGCCGCCCGTGCCCAGGGGTTGAGTCTTGGGCGCCCAGTACTCATAGCGCAGCCGCGGCTCGCGGCCCTCGGCGATGAGCGCCTGCACAGCACCGGCAAAAGAGAGTGTGCGGCTGGACGGCGCTGGAGGGCGCGGCGGGGCGTCGTCCGTGTGACCATTGCTGCCGTCCGCGGCCTTGACGCGCGCCAGGCGCGCCTCGTCCACATAGGCCAACCCTTCGTGGAAGGCAATCACATCGGGCGGCACGTCGAACTTTTCGGCCAAGACGGCCTGCAAACGTTGGCGCATGGCAGCAGCAGCCATGCGCGCGGCGTTGCCACTGACATAGGTCTGGCGGCTGGCAGTGGTGGGGCCGCCGTCGGGCGTGCGCTCGGTATCCATGACCAGCACGCTAACGCGATCCAGCGGCAGGCCCAATTCCTCGGCTGCGCAGGCAGCCAGCACGCCGATCAGGTTTTGGCCCATCTCCGCGCTGCTGGTGCGAATCTCGGCGCGACCGTCGCTGAAGACTTCGATCTCGGCCTCAGCCTTGTCCGGCGCGCCGCCGCCCAGCCCGGTGTTCTTGTAGCCCGCGGCAAGCCCCCAGGCATAGCGCTTGGTGCCGATCTGCACGGGCGCAAAGAGGTCGGCAGGCGGTGCGTCCAGGGCGGGAGCGCCGGGAATGGAGGGCAACGTCTCTTGCCACCAGCGGCGGATGGCAGCCTCGACCTTGTCGAGACACTCTAGCAGGCCAACGCTTTCACGTAGCTCTTGGCCCGTGGCAGTGGTTGCGCCGGCGCGCATGGCGTTGCGACGGCGGAAGGTCACCGGGTCCAGGCCCAGGGCCTGCGCCACCAAGTCCATGTTGGATTCCACGGCAAAGGCCGACTGGGTGACGCCGAAACCGCGAAACGCGCCACAGGGCGCGTTGTTGGTGTACATGGCGTAGCAGTCAATCTTGGCGTTGGGCACGACATAGGGACCGGTGGCGTGGGTGGTGGCGCGGGTCATGACCTTTTCGCCCAGGCTGGCATAGGCCCCGCTGTCGCCATATAGCTCCGCTTCCACCGCGACGAGTTTGCCGTCACGCGTGGCGCCGGTCTTGACGCGGATGATCGTGGGGTGGCGCTTGGGGTGAAAGCGCAAGCTCTCCTCGCGTGTGTAGAGAATCTTGACCGGGCGACCGGTGATCTGCGCAGCGAGCGCAGCGTGAATCTGCCCCGCGATGTCCTCCTTGCCGCCGAAGCCGCCACCCATCACCGTGCCGCGGATACGCACCGCGTCGTCGTCCAGCCCCAAACTCTTGGCGACTTGGCGGCGGTCGCTGTAGGGAATCTGGCTGCCCACATAGACGGTGAGTTTGGGATGGTCGGCGTCATAGCCTGCGGGGACCGCAACCGAGCACTCCGGCTCCAGGAAAGCGTGTTCGGTCATGGGGGTGCGATAGGTGCGCTAGACGATGACATCGGCCTGGGCAAAGCCCTGGGCCACATCGCCTTGGCGCACCTTGATGTGCTTGAGCAGGTTGCCGTCGGGCCGGTCGGGGTGCAAGACAGGGGCATCGGCTCGCCGCGCGGCGACGGGGTCGGTCACGACTGGGAGCACGTCGTAGGTCACGTCAATCAGGGTCAAGGCGTAGCGGGCCAGTTCCTCGCTTTCCGCGACCACCAGCGCGATGGGGTCGCCCACATAGCGCGCCGGGAACTTGCCCCCGGCAAAGACGGGCCAGTCATTTTCTACCAGACCGTGGCGCGGGTCGCCGGGCACGTCGGCATGGGTCAAGACAGCGTGGACGCCGGGCAAAGCCAGCGCCGCGCGTGCGTCCACTGCGACGATGCGCGCATGGGGATGGGCGCTGCGTAAGGTGGCGGCGTGCAACATGCCGGGGAAGACATAGTCGTCGGCATAGCGGGCGCGCCCGGTGACTTTATCAATGGCGTCGGGCCGGGCCGCGGCTCTCCCCACATGGGCGAGCGGCTCCATCACCTCCGGCAACTCCGGGCCGGGCAACTCGCCGGTGCGCAGTTTCACCGCAGCCGCGCGCACCGCGCTGAGGATGGAGGTGTAGCCGGTGCAGCGGCAATAGGTGTCCTTGAGACAGTGCTTGATGGCGTCGTCGCTGGGGTCGGGGTCTTCGTCCAGCAGGGTCTTGGCCTGGAGGATGAAACCCGGCGTACAAAAGCCGCACTGGGTGGCGCCATGCACCACAAAGGCCTGTTGCAAGGGGTGGAGTTGTTCCAGATCGTCGGCGTCGCGCGGGGCCAATCCCTCGATGGTCAGGACGGTCGCGCCCTGGGCCTTGAAGGCCGGGTAGATGCACGAATCCACGCTGTGCCCATTGACATGCACGGTGCACGCGCCGCATTCGGCTTCGTTACAGCCGATCTTGGTGCCGGTCAGTCCCAAGTCATAGCGCAAGACCTGGGCTAGCGTGCGGCTATGGGGCACATCCAGGACGTGGGGAATGCCGTTGACGGTCAGGGCCAAGGTGGGCATGGGTGGGTGATGCTCCTTTGTCGAACAGTCATTCATCATCGCCGGATTCACCGGCAGAGACCAGCGTGTACTCGAACAAGGCGCGGCTAACCCGGAAACCGCGCAGATGCAACTCGCGGAGAAGGGGACCTACCGCTGCAACATGTCCCAATCGTTTCGCCTGAATCAGTGTGGCTAGAGTTCCGGCGACCGACATACCCATCCGCAGTGCAATCCGTCGTCCACGAAGTTCATCCATGAGAAGTAGAAAGGCGCCAAGCTCAAGCCCCAACAGAATCGCTTCGGACTCACCCGCGTCAAGATTCAGCAACGTGGCGGGATAGGCAGGCTGTCGAACCTCTACCCAAGATGCTTGTCGGATCACGTCGCTGCCGGGGAGATCATTAGCCGCACCGGCAACCTCCTCATATACCGCCGGTGGAATCACGAGATGCTGATAGACTCGTTGCAACAAATCAACGCGGCGGATCAATGCAAACGCGATGAGAGGAGAGGCATTCGAGACGACGATGGAGGGCATGGTTACTCTGACGACAACTTTAGGCGAGCGAGCGTTGCCAGATCGGCATCCAGGTCCTCGCTCCCGAACTTGAGAGGGATGTCACGGCTGGCGAGCAAATGATAGAACTGAACGCGACCCATCTGTGCGAGTCTGGCAGCTTGAGCTAGCGAGAGACGCTCCTGTGCGTAGAGCAGAACAGCCAACTCCCGCAGAATCTCCTCGGGCTTGAGTTGGGCGGTCTCCAGGATTTCGTCGGGTATTGTGACCGGCATGGGCTGGTAACTCCTTTGAAAGCAAACAGTCAATAAATCGCACAGCAACGACGTATGGAAGGCCACAGGTACCAAATTATCATCTAACTGGTCTGTTCGTTAAGCAGCCGTCATTCTGAGGAGCGCAGCGACGAAGAATCTCGATAGACCACCAGAGGGGGATGCTTCGCTGCGTGGGCGCAACGCCCGCCTCCAGCGAACAGCATGACTTTCTTTGCTATTTAGCGATCAGACCACTAAAGTCATCCCAAGATGCCGCTTCAATCCACGCGCGCAAAGAGGTTGATGTAGTCAAAGTCCTCCACTGCGCGGTAATGGCGTAGGAATTCCGGGTGGCGCGCCAGCAAGGTGGTCCCGGTGAAGTTGGTGAGCAGCGCGCCGTTCTCGTCGCGTCCGATGACGTTGATCTGAATATAGTCGGGCCGTTGAGCCAGCACGTAGTTGGGGTCCCATTTGCCGAAGGCGTCGCCGCGGCCCAGCAACCCGCCGGGAAATTGGGGCGGCAGATGGGCGATATGCGCATCCACCAACCCGACCATATCAATCACGCGCACGTTCAAGGGCAGTAGATAAACCAAGTAACCGGCATCAATCACGGCGACGACCGCGTCCGGCGCGGTCATCCCCGCGGGCAAGACGAACGGCTGGGACGGCACGATGTGCTGGGTGCGCGCCACGCCGTCAATCCAGTGTAGCTCCAGGGAATAGACCAGCAGCGCAGCGACCTGTGCCAACATGATCGCGGCGACGGCTTGGGAGCGCCAGGCAGGCAAACACGCGGCAAAACGCGCCACCCCTGCCTCCACCAGCAGGTAGAGCAGTGGCAAAACATGCACGGCAAAGCGGTTGAGCGGCATCCAGTCGCCCCCGGCGACGACCAGAAAGAGTGCCTGGGCCGCGCACGCCGCCAGGGCATAGCGCACCATAACGTCGCGCTGCGCCGCCAAACTCGCCAAGCCGGCGAAGAGCAAAATCAGCACCACACCCCCGGCAACGTTCAGACTCGTGTAGAGATAGTATGCGCCCTCCAGATAGCCGCGCACATGACCGCCCATGGACTTGGCATAGACCGTGTTGGGCAGCAAATAGCCGTAATAGCCGACGCGCCATAGGTGATACGGGATGACAATGGCGAAAAAGAGCAGCAGGCGCAGCCCGTCTTGGCGCGTGGGCAAACGACGCGCGGCGACCAGTTCACCGATGCGCAGCAATCCGGCGACTCCGGCATAGAGCAGGCCGTCGGGCCGCGCCAGAGCCAACAGCGCAAACCACAGCCCGGAGAGGATGCCGCGACCCTGGCGGCTCTCTTGGATGTAGGACGTGGCGCTCGCCACCACCAAAAAAGCCACCAACGGCGTTTCCAAACCGCCCACGCTCCACGCGGCAAAGGGCGCGGATGCAGCCAAGAGCAGCGCAGCCCAGGGCAGGCGCCCGCTTTGCAGCGATAGGCGGGCCAGCAGCCCCAGCGTTGCCACGCTCAAGACGAAGCCCGCAGCCTTGGCGGCGAGCAGCAGGTCAATGCCCAACCCGGAAAGCGCCGCCAACAGCACGATCCAGAGAAAATTCGAGTAGCCCTCCACCCGCTCGCCGATGTTGTAGACCAGCCCATTGCCCGCCCACCACTGTTGCACAAAGCGGAAGGTGATGTAGGTGTCGTCCACCACAAAGCGACGATAAAGCCAGGCGTGGAGCGCAAAGAGCGCCAGTGCCGCCGCCATGATTCCCCAAGCGAACCGGCCCGGTCGGCGCGACGGATAGGCTGCGGGCGTGGAAGTTAGGTCCGATTTCATTAGATCAACCTGGCCTGGGCGACGGCACGCGTCAGGACCCGGCGCAGCAGCACAGGCAGCAGTTCCTGGCGATACGCACGGCTGGCGCGGTGCTTGCTGGTGCGGAGTTGGGCTTGGGCCTGGGCTGCCGCGATACAAGCCGCCAGCAGCTCGTCGCTGTAAGTGGCGGAGGTCAACACAGACTCGGCCTCACGTGCGCGGAAAGGCAGCGGACCGGCAGGCCCGATGGCGATGGTCGCATCCGCCACCTGGGTTAAGGATTCGTCCAGCGTGACGCGCGCAGCAACGCCCAGGATGGGCAAAGCCACCCCCTGGGGCCGCATGATGCGGTCGAAGGCGCTGGATTGGCGTGGACGGCGGGCCGCAAAGCGAAACGCGCCCAGCATCTGGTGATGCCCCAAGGTATTGCGCCCCGGCCCGGCGTAGATGCTCAGCAGCGGCTGCCACGCGCAGTGCAGCGTGCCGTCCTCCTCCAGCGTGCAGACCTGCACCTGGGCGTCCAGCGCGAGCAGGCCGATAGCGCCGTCGGCGGCAGGCAGGGCGTGGGCGACATTGCCGCCCAGTGTCGCCACATTGCGGACCTGCGGACCGCCGACAACGCGACAACTCTCCACCAAACAGGCCCCGTGTTCTTGCACCAACGGGCTGCGCTCGATCTGCGTATGGGTGACCGCCGCGCCCAACACGATCCAGCCGTCCTCGGCGCGGATGTCGGTCAAGCCGTGGATGCGGGTCACATCCACTAGTGCGCGCAGCGGCGGGTGATCGCTGCTCTGGAGTTCCAGGAGAAGATCAGTGCCGCCCGCGACGATCCGGGCCTGATCACCGTATTGGCGCAAAAGGCTTAACGCATCGGCAACGGTGGTGGGCATGTGATACTCTTGCCAACTACTCATGGTGGGCATCCGTCGTCTCCAGGATTCTTGCGCGCTGCCAGGTTCACGCAGGATGTACAGCTACCCAGCTCGTCGTATTTGCGTCTGTCGGACGGTGAACCATCCGGCTATTGAAGGCCTGGGAGTCACGTCGGCGCGCTTGCAGGCCCGGAAGCCATTATACCAGCGTTGGGACGGCTGTACACGGACTCGTGCAGGTCCCCATTGATCCACAGACCGCGCTGGGGCCGCGCCAGATTGGGTCCGCTGCGGGGGCAGGGTATACTGCCCATCATGCCGTCAACGCAATCGTCGTCACGTCTGCGCGTCGTCTTGGTCAGCAAAGCCCTGGTGGTGGGCGCGTATCAGCGCAAGGCCGAAGAGATCGCCGCGCAGGGGGTGACGCTCACGGTTTTCACGCCACCCAGTTGGCGTGACCGCCGCGGCGCCCACCAGGCGACGCCGCTCTATACCGCGGGCTACGACTTTTGCACGCTGCCCATCCGCTGGAACGGGAGCTTTCATCTGCACCACTATCCCACGTTGGCGCGCGAACTGGCACGCCTGCGCCCGGATGTGCTGCATATGGACGAGGAACCATATAACTTGGCGACGTACTTGGCGTTGCGCGCGGCGCAACAACTCAAAATTCCGGCGCTCTTTTTCGCCTGGCAAAACATCCGGCGCAGCTATCCGCCGCCTTTTGCCTGGTGGGAGCGCGCGGTCTACGCCATGGCACGGCACGCCATTGCGGGTAACCAAGATGCCGCCGCGGTGCTGCGTGCCAAAGGCTATGACGGCCCCATCACCGTGTTGCCCCAGTTCGGCGTGGACCCGGCGATTTTCGCCCCGCCCGTCGAGCAAAGAACTGCACACGACCCTGCGCAACCGACGGTGATCGGCTATGCCGGCGGGCTGGTCGCCGAGAAGGGCGTGGATCTGCTGTTGGAGGCGTGCGCGGGCTTGACCGGCGCGTGGACGCTACGCCTTGCCGGCGAAGGCGAGCGCCGCGCCGCGCTGGTGGAACAGGCACGGCATTTGGGGATCGCCGACCGGGTCCGTTGGGAGGAGCGTATCCCCACGCACGCCATGCCTGCCTTCTATCACGGCTTGGATGTGCTGGTGTTGCCCAGCCGCACACGGCCCAACTGGAAAGAGCAATTCGGGCGCGTACTCATCGAAGCCATGTCCTGCGGTGTGGCGGTGGTGGGCAGCGACTCCGGTGAGATCCCACGGGTCAGCGGGTCCGCCGGGCTGGTCTTCCCGGAGGGGGACGCAGCCGCGCTGCGCGACGCGCTGCAAACACTGTTGGACGACCGCGCACGGCGGGCTGCGCTGGGCGCGGCGGGCCGGCAACGGGTGCTGCAACAGTTCACCATGCAGCGGATCGCTGCGGAGACGGTCGCCGTCTATCGTGAAGTCGCCGCCCGGTCGTCCACAATCTAACTGGTTTGATCGCCAAGTAGCCGTCATTCTGAGGAGCGCAGCGACGAAGAATCCCGACAGCTCACCAGAGGGGGATGCTTCGCTGTGTGGGCGCAACGCCCGCCTCCGGCGAACAGCATGACCCTCTTCGACACTTGGTGAACGAACCACTAAAACGCCGGCAAGAAATAGGGGCGTCATGTTGAACCCAGTGAAACACCCCGCCTCCACCGGCAACCGAGAGCGTTTCGTCCGCGCCACGCAGGGCGTCTCCCAGAGACCCGACACGCGCTAACGCCATGCACATTGTCCTCAACGCGCACCTAATCAGCGCAGCCGAAAGCTATCGCAACGCCGGGGTGAGCACTTACAGCCGCCGACTGGTCACCGCTTTGGGCGAGTTGGCGCTGCGTGGGGAAACGCCCCATCGTTTCAGCGCGCTGGTCCATGTCCCGGACTTGCACTGCCCCGGTGTGACGCTGGTGCAAGGCCCGCGCCTCTTGGAGCGTCCGGTGGCGCGCATCGGCTGGGAGCAGGCGCGCTTGCCCGGTCTGCTGCGCCGTTTGGGGGCCAACGTGGTGCACGGGTTGGTCAATGTCTTGCCGTTGGCGACACGCGTGCCGGGGGTGGTGACGGTGCATGATCTGAGCTTTGTGCGCTATCCGCGCCTTTTTCCGTGGGCCAAGCGGCTCTATTTAACCGCGCTGTGCCGGGCGTCGGTACAACGGGCGCGACGCGTCTTGGCGGTGAGCCATCAGACCGCGGCGGATGTGAGCCATTATTTCGACGTAGACCCGGCGCGCGTGGTGGTTGCGCCCAACGGCGTTGCGCCCCACTTCACGCCGGGCAATCCCGATGCCGTGGCGCGCTTTCGCGCCGAACAAGGGCTACCGCCTCGCTATTGGCTCTATGTGGGCACGCTGGAGCCGCGCAAAAATCTGCCCACGCTCCTGGAAGCCTTTGCCCGGTGGCGTACTCTCCCCACTGCGGACCGTGACGTGCAGTTGGTGCTGGTGGGGGGCAAAGGCTGGGCCTTTGACGGCATCTTTGCCCAGGTCGAGCGGCTGGGGCTGGGCGACAGCGTGCGCTTTCCCGGCTTCATCACCGAGGACAGACTGCCCGATTGGTATCGCGGGGCCGAGCTGTTTCTCTATCCCAGCACCTTTGAGGGCTTCGGCCTGCCGGTCGCCGAAGCGATGGCTTGTGGTACGCCGGTGCTGTGCAGCAATGCACCGGGCGTGCGCGAGGTGGCGGGCGCAGCAGCGTGGCAAGTCCCGCCCGACGACGTAGAGGCCTGGGTCGCGGCGCTGGAACGGTTGGCGCTAGACGCGGCACGCCGCCAAGCCCTCGCCGCAGCCGGGCAGTTGCAAGCAGCGCTCTTCACCTGGGAAGCCGCTGCGCGCATGACAGTGAGCGCCTATGAACAGGCCGCGAGCGAGCCGCTGCGCAACCGCGTGGGTTTCCCGTCGGCAAGTCAGTAAGCATCAACACGCAACTTGTGGTAGACTGGAGAACAATTCTTTGACCCAAGCCGGTCCTTGCCAATCAGAACGCGGACAACACGACCGACACGCATGGCAACCGTAAACGAGCTAAACATCCATGAGTCCACGCGCAGCCAAGTGTTGCGTGCTCCGGCCCAGCGCGAACCGTGGCTTGTGCATCGGATCAGACAGGTCAACCCGGCGCACTGGAAGTTTTATCTGGTGGCGTCGGACTTGGTATTGATCTTGGCGGCGTTTTTGGTTGCCTATTATGTCCGCTATCAATTGCAGTGGTTCCGCGCCGTGGACCCGGTCTTCCAGGTGGATGTGTGGGTCTATACGCCCTTTGCCGTCACGCTCTTGACCATCCTGCCGCTCTCGTTTCGTTTCTCCGGCGTCTACCCCTATCGTCGCGGGCGCGCATGGGGCGAGGAGACCTACCTCATTGCCACTGCGACCACGGCAGGCGTGATGATTTTGATCATCGCCAGCCTTTTCTTTCGCCCGCTGCTCTACAGTCGCTTGATCTTCTTTTACACTGCGCTCTTGGTCACGCTCTTTCTGGGCACGAGCCGGCTGTTGATCCAGGTAGCGCTCATGGAGTTGCGGCGCTACGGCGTGGGGGTGAAACGCATTCTCCTAGTGGGTGCGGGGGATGTGGGGCGCATGGTCATGCGCACGGTGACGGCGCGACCGGACCTGGGCTATCACCTGATCGGCTTTGTGGACGACAACCCAGCCAAAGGCCAAACCGACATCGGGCCGTATAAGGCCTTGGGACCGGTAGACAATCTGAGCCAAGTCCTGACCGGACAGGCGGTGGACTCGGTGATTATCTGCCTGCCCTGGCAAAGCCACCGCATGATCCAGCGGTTGTTGCGCACATGCGAACAACACAAGGTGCGTGCCCAGGTCGTGCCCGATCTGTTCCAACTCACCAAAAACCAGGTGGTGGTGGAGGAACTGAACGGCATCCCGCTTATCAGCACGCGCGATGTCTCGCTCCAGGGTTGGAATTTACTGGTCAAACGCGCGTCGGATTTGGTGTGGGGCGGGCTGCTGGGGGTGGTTTCGTTGCCTTTGTGCGTACTGATTGCGCTGGCGATCAAGTTGGACTCACCAGGGCCGGTTTTCTATGTGCAAACACGCATCGGCAAGAACGGCGTCCCCTTCCGCTGCTATAAATTCCGCAGCATGGTGCAGGGCGCGGATGAGATGCGCCCCGAAATTGCGGAGCAAAACGAAGCGACCGGCCCGCTCTTCAAGCTACGCAATGACCCCCGGCGCACCCGCGTCGGGCGCATCATCCGTCGCTTCAGCTTGGACGAGTTGCCGCAGCTGATCAACGTGATGCGCGGGGAGATGAGCGTGGTCGGCCCGCGGCCCAATCTGCCTTCCGAAGTGGAGCAGTATCAGGAATGGCACAAGAAGCGGCTCACGGTCAGCCCCGGCATTACCGGCCTGTGGCAGGTGAGCGGGCGCAGCGACCTCACCTTTGACGAGATGGTGCTGTTGGACATTTACTATGTGGAAAATTGGAGTTTGGCGCTGGATATGAGCATTCTGCTGCGCTCCGTGCCGGCTGTCTTGCGTGCGCGGGGGGCCTATTAGCCGGGCGCGCCGGTTGCGCGCAATCTGCCCCTGACCCAAGCAATTCCCGTGCGGGCGGTTTGGCTGCCGTCTCCTAGCCGTGGTCTGATGCGCCGATGAAACGTGTATTGATCCTCATGAGCAAGACGGGGGGCGGTCATTTGGCAAGCGCCCAGGCGCTGCAAGCCGTCTTTGCCCAAGAATATGGCGACGCCGTGCAGGTGACCATTGTGGACCTGTTGATGGATCACTTGCCGTGGCCCATGCGCGAATTTCCCAAAAGCTATGGGTGGATCGCCAATCGCACACCGTGGCTGTGGAGCACGCTCTATCGCGCCGGTCACCGCCCCTGGATTGCCTCCCCCATCATTGACGCCACTGCCCAACTTTCGCTCACCGCGATCATGGCGCTCATTGTGCGCCACCAACCGGACCTGATCGTGTCGGTCCATCCGTTGGCGCAAGAGTTGGCGATGTTCGCGCTGGAACGCATGAAAGCCGACATTCCCTATGCCATTGTGGTGACCGATCTCGCCTCGGTCCATCCCCTGTGGTTCCACCCGAAGGCAGTGCGCTGTTTTGTCGCCAGCGAGGCGGCGCGCCAGGCCGGTTTGGCGGCGGGCATGACGGACGCGCAGATGCGGTTGACCGGGCTGCCCGTGCGCCCGGACTTTGCCGTGCCCGCGCGACCGCGCGATGAGCTGCGCGCCGAGTTGGGCATGGACCCGGAACGTCCGGCGGTGCTCTTGGTGGGTGGCGGCGACGGCATCGGACGGGTCGCAGTGATCGCACGGGCGCTGGGACGGACGCTGGGCGCGGCGGATGCGCCCCCAGCCCAGATGGTGGTGATCTGCGGGCGCAATCGGCGGCTGATGACCAAACTGCAAAAAGAAGAGTGGACCATTCCGATCTCCATCCACGGTTTTGTGAGCAATATGTCGGAGTGGATGGCGGCGTGCGACTGCATTGTGACCAAAGCCGGCCCCGGCACCATCGCCGAAGCCCTGATTCGCGGGCTGCCCATTCTCCTCAGCGGCTTTATTCCCGGGCAAGAAGAGGGCAACGTGCCCTATGTGGTGAACAACGGCGTGGGCGTCTACCTGCGCGACCCGGCGGCAATTGCCCAGCAGGTGCGCCGTTGGTTCGGGCCGGAGCGCGCCGAGTTGGCAGCCATGGCGGAGCGCGCGCGGGCGCTGGCAAACCCTCGCTCGACCCACGAGATTGTGGCTGAGTTGGCGACCCTCTTTATGTCTTCTCCCTCGGCGCGGAGCCGAGACTGAGCGGCGCGGGCGCAAGGATGAACCATGCGTAAACGTGCCGCGTTGGGCCTGGTGATTCTCGGCGCGCTGCTGGGGATTCTCTTGGCCTCGGCAGTGCGCTTCATTGACCCACCCGCGCAAACCGCGACCGCCTCCATCCCCAAAGCGCAACCGGTGCCGACCTTCACCCCGACACCGGTGCGTGGGCCGGACGATTATGCACAGGCGGCTGCAGAGCGCCAACAGATGTTGGCGGCAGCCCTGGTCCGGGTGGGCGCGCTCGTGGGCGCGCCGCGGCTGGACGACGCGAACTGGCGTGCCGAGGTCGCAACCGCCATGCAGGAGGTGGAAGCAGCCTATGGCACGCTCTTGGGGTTGCAAGCGCCGGAGCCGTGGCAAGCCTTTCACCGCCGGCTTTTGAGCGGCGCAGCGGACTGTAACGCAGCCATGCGCGTCTTGGCGCTGGCGCTGGATGAACGGCAACCGGCGACAGTCGGCGTGGTGGCTGCCTTGCTGGGGCGCTGCGAAGCCGCGTTGCACGCGGCGCAAGACCTGGTGAATAATCCGACACGCCAGCCGGAGACCAAGCCGTGAGACGGCAGCGTCCCTGGATCTCGGCGACGCGGGGTTCCGCGTCGCCCCACCTG
>CAKZVN010000120.1 GCA_937922105.1 uncultured Litorilinea sp. | reverse complement strand
CATAAAGCTGGCAGCGAACAGGACGACAGCCAGCAGCGCATTCATCAACGGACCCGCAGCCAAGACCGCAGCCCGCGCCCCCAACCCAGCGGCATTGAACGAGCCGGGCGTCATATCGCCCATGTCCTCGCCCTTCATGCGCGCAAAGCCGCCGAACGGAATCAAGTTGAGCGTGAAATCAGTGCCGTCGTAGCGGAAAAGTTTCACCACTCGCGGCGGGTAGCCCATCCCGAACTCTTCCACCACAATGCCGTTGCGCCGGGCAACCCAGTAGTGACCGAGTTCGTGAATAAAGACCAAAACACCGAGAACGATGACAAACGACACAATGGTCAACAGCATGGATGCAGACCTTTCGTAAGCCGGCCCAGTTCGGGGCCGCAGCCGCGCGCAGCAGGTCACTCCCCAAGGCTCGGCTCACTCATTGCGGGCATTATACTCGTTGGGCGAGTGTTCCTGCAAATGAACCGGCGGGATTGGGGTATGCCCTGCGGGGTAGGGTCCGGCTGTCCGTCCTGTCATGTCCCGGGACAGCCGCAACAACACCCCGATTAGTGTATGCGGGCGACCCATGTGCCGACAGGGGTCTATCCCCCAATCCGGTTGCAAAAAATTTGCTCGCACCCCCGGTTGTCTCTGCCATGCCGGGCGGTAACCGCCCGGCTACCCACAACGCCCGCGCATCCGGCACACCAGCCGGCTGATTGGTCAAAGCGCGCGCGACTTTGCGACCTGTGTCGTGGATCACTCTTAATGACGAACAGGCTCTGCCGGACGATACGCGACGCGCGACTGGCGCAATCACCCCAGCGTTTCTCCTACGCGCGCAGCCACGTTCCCACGGCGCGCGCCGGTTCCACCAACGCTGCGGTCAGATTACCGGGCGTCAGCCCGCTACAGATCAAAACCTCCAGTCCCGGCAGGCGCTGCACCCAGCCCAGCGCCTCGGCGACTTTGGCTGCCATGCCGCCGGTCACATCTGCGCCGTGGCTGCCGCCCAACCCGGCAGCCACGCGAGCCAACGTGCTGGGGGTAATCTCCGGCACCAGCCGGGCCGCGGGGTCGCGGGTCGGATCGGCGGTATAGACGCCTGCCACCTCGCCCGCCAGGATCACCCGCGCCGGCGGCAAGGTGCGCGCCAGCCACGCAAAAATCTCCTCCGTGCCGGCAATCGTCCCCCCGCGCACCGAGTCGAGCGCCACGTCCCCATGCACCACCGGCAGCAACCCCCGCGCCAGCGCCTCCGCCACCGTTGCTTCCGGCCCGGCGATTACCGCGCCGTCCTCGCAGCGCAAAGCTACGCTAGGTTGGATGCTCCAAGCCGGAATTCCGGCAGCCAGCAACGCCGCAGTCACCAAGCGGTTGAGGCGCGCGGCGGCATCCGCAGTGGCGGCAAAGCCGTACCACTGGGCCGGGGTCGCGACGCCGGCGCGCGTGCCGTGGGTCTTGGCGTGGACATGACCGAAACTGCCGGAGCCATGCCCTAAGATCAAGCGCAGGGTCGGGTCGGCACGCCGCGCCGCCGCAATCTCCGCCGCCAGCGCCGCAATCACATCCAACCGCGCCTCTTCCACGCCGCGCTTGTCGGTCAAAAGCGACCCGCCCAGTTTGCAATAGACCAGGGTCATGATACAGAGCTTTCCGTTTGTGGTGTGGATTGTAGGGTCGGCACTGTTGGTGGTTCCGGCTTATCGGGTGTTGCCGGGTCCGGCACGGGACGGACTACGAGCGCAGGCGCGCCGACTTGGACCAGCGCAGCCAAAAACGTCTCCTCTTGGTGGGGCAAGACGGTGCGCGGGTCAAAGAGCAAGCGGTCACGCTGGATGCGCCCCACCAGCGGCGGATCGCCGCGACGCAAGCGCGCGGCCTCCGCCGTGGCATCCGCCACCGACACAGCCAACAGCGTGGTGGGCAAGGTCTCGCCGGGGAGACTACCGCCGCCCACCGCGCTCTCCCCGGCTACCAACTCGGTCACCAAATCGGGCCGCACAGCGCGCAACCGCGCCTGCCACGCCGCCGCGCGCTGCTGCAAGGTCGCCGCGTCCGCCGCAATCATCTGCCAGACCGGAATCTCCTGCAGCGCGCGCCCGCGGCGATAGCTGCGCAGCGTCGCCTCCAGCGCAGCCAGCGTCATCTTGTCGACGCGCAGCGCACGCGCCATGGGGTGGCGGCGAATGCGCGCCACCAAGTCGTGCCGTCCCACGATCAACCCGGCCTGCGGGCCGCCCAGCAATTTATCGCCGCTAAAGGTGACGATGTCTGCGCCCGCAGCCAATGACTCCTGGACCATCGGTTCTGGGGCCAAGCCGTAGGGCTGCGTTGCCAGAAGCGTGCCGCTGCCCAAGTCGTCAATCAGGATCACCGAGTCGCGACTGTCTGCGCCCCCAGGTGCGTTGCCGTGGGCCAACGCGGCTAACTCGGCCAAGCTCGGTTCGGTGACAAAGCCGATCTGGCGGAAATTGCTGCTATGCACGCGCATCACCGCTGCGGTCTGCGCGCCGATAGCCTCGCGAATGTCATAGGCGTGGGTGCGGTTGGTGGTCCCTACCTCCACGAGGATTGCGCCGCTCTGGCGCAGCACATCGGGGATGCGAAAGCCGCCGCCGATCTCCACCAATTGGCCGCGACTGATAATGACCTCGCGCCCCGCGCACAACGCCGCCAGCGTCAGGTAGACCGCGCCGGCATTGTTGTTGACCACCAGCGCGTCCTCGGCACCGGTCAGTTGGGCCAACAGGGAGTGGGCGTGGCTGTGGCGGCTGCCGCGTGTGCCCGCGTCCAGGTCGTATTCCAGCGTGCTATAGCCTTGCGCCACCGCCTGGACCGCGGCAAGGGCAGCTTGGCTCAACGGGGCGCGGCCCAAGTTGGTGTGGATGATCACGCCGGTGGCGTTGATGACCGGGCGCAGGGTGGGCCGGTCGGCGGCATCCAGCGCCGCAGCCAGCCGGGCGGGCCAATCTGCCGCGGGCGGCGCGCTGCCCCCGGCGGCGATCACGCGACGGGCCGCCGCCAGCAACTCGCGCAGGGCAGCGGTCACATAATCCGCGCCATGCTCGGTTGCCAGCAACATCACCGCCGGCTCGCGCAGGAGCGCGTCCACCGCGGGCAATTTCCGATATTCTTCTTGGCGATTGACGACACTCATCGGGTCAAGGCTCTCGGTCTCCGGCACTGTGCGCGTTCGCGTGCGGGAATCACAAAGGGCCGACATTGCTGCCGGCCCTTCCCAATTTCCCCTCCATACAGACAGCGGGCGACAAAGCATCCCGTCACCCGCCGGCGCTCCTTGTGGGCGAAAAGGGACTCGAACCCCTGACCTCCTCGGTGTAAGCGAGGCGCTCTAACCAACTGAGCTATTCGCCCGTTCATTCGCGCCACTATACCGTGAGCAAGGGCCTTTGTCAAAAAAAGCGCGACCTTCCCCGCCCCAATCCTTCTTTCTCATTGCTCATGCCGGCTCGCTGGCACGCACCATCAGCACAGGAATGGAGAGCCGCTGCGCCACATATTGCGCCACACTGCCGAAGATCAGGCGGTCAATGCCGCGGCGCCAGTGCGTGGTCATGGCAACCAGTTCGATCTGGTGGTTGAGAACGAACTCCACGATCGCCTCCCCCGGATCGCCGAAGCGCACCTGGCTTTCCACCGTGTAGCCTGCCTCGGTCAAGGCACGGATATCGGCCTGCATCTCGGCGCGAAATGCCGCCTCGATGCTCTCACGCTCCTGGCTCTCATAAATCGGATGGGTTGCCTCCTCCACATCACGGGCGGTCTCATACATCTCGAAGCCTGATTCGGGGGCGACGATGCGCGCTGGGTGCCCGACATAGCCGGAGGGCGGGTCTCCCACCCGCAGCAGAATCAAGGTATTGTCTTGGCTGGGTAAAAACTTGATGACGTGGGCAAAAATTTGGCGGGAAAAATCGGAGCCGTCTATCGGAATCAGCACTTGATGGCGGGTCATTGCTGGGCCTCCTCACAGCCGAGACTGCGGATCAAAGGAATCCTCCCTCGCTGCGGTCACGCATCGCGGCCCCGCGTCCGATGCCGCGGGGCTTTTTTGGATTTTGCACGGCGCGAAAATCGTTCCCGCGCACCAACGGCGCGAGTCGCTCACGCTGCTTCCCAGTATAGCACGCCGGCGCACCGATTGCACCGGACGTTTGACCCCTTTTCCATCTGATAGATGTCCATTGCCGGACCCAGAGCGGGAGATTGCCGGACGGGAAACCGCCCGGCAACCGACAACCCCCGCTCAAGCGAGTTGCTCACCCGCCCAAGTCCCTGGAAGGGGATACTGATTTCTCAAACATCCGCAGAGGGGCTTATGCCTTGCTGCCGACTTCCATCCCAGCCAAGTGCTCCAACGCCTTGATCAGCGCGTGGTTGCCCTCTTCATGCAGCCCCATCTTCTCCAGGGTGCGATAGAGATTGAAGATCAAGGAGGTGCCCAGCAACGGCACGCCCAGTTCATCCGCGGCGTCCAGCACCAGGCGCAGGTCCTTCTGTTGCAACGCAATCGTGAAACCGGGGCGCCAGTCGCGCTTCATGATCTGGGGCGCACGGTTGGTGAACATCCAGCTCCCGCCTGCGCCCTGGCTCACCGCGTTGTAGGCCTTCTCCAGGTCCACGCCGCCTGCTTGCGCCAACAACAACGCCTCAGCCATCGCCAAACAGTTGCCCACCACCAAAATTTGGTTGACCAGTTTGACTGTCTGGCCCGTGCCGATG
>CAKZVN010000119.1 GCA_937922105.1 uncultured Litorilinea sp. | reverse complement strand
GACCAGGGTCGCGGCCAAGACGGTGAAGGGAAAGAAGGGATTGATGGGCCGCTTGCTCAGAAGTACCCCGAAGCCGTGCAGGTGGCGCGGCAGGTATTCGATGGGGAAATTGCGCACGCCGAAAAAGACATTGAGTTTGCTGCTCAGATGCATGATCCATAGGGCTAGGAAGGTCCAAAATCCCCAGGAATTACTGGCGCCCCAGTTGAGCCAAAACAACCCCACGCCGAAGACCAGCACCAGCAACTCGTGATGCAAACTGGCGCGCACCGCCAGGTGGAAGCGGCGCACCGGCTCCTGCTGTAAGCGGTAATAGCCCGGCCTGCGCCCCAGGTTGGCGGGTAACGGTTCGCCGGTGATGTAGCCGAGGTAGTAGCTCGCCATCAACCAACCCCACACCAGCGTGCCGCAAGTGAAGGTCGCATAGACGGCCCAGGGTTCATCCACATCCCGCAGGGCGAAGATGCCCCCCAACGCCGCTGCCATGACCCCCGTCGCAGCCACGAAATAGAGACGCACTGTAGTCGCCCGGCGGCCGTACATCACGATCACCAGTCCGGTCGTGAACCACCAGAGCAACACTGTATAGAGCACCGGCAACAGATAAAATGTCATACTCGATAGGCTACCGGGGTAGGTTGGGCGACGGGACTGCGACCGGGTAGATAGTGGCGCAACTGGGCGGCCAAGATGTCGCCGGTCATACGCATCTGTACCAGCCAGGGCACAGGGGTCATCTCCTTAAACATGTACGACTCGAAGGTGAGGCGCTGCACGTCCAGATTGCGGCACATATCGGTGAAGACCTCTTTTTGGCGCTCGTTCCCATAGCCCCACTTTTGCAGCCAGCGCAGGAAACGATACATCAAGCCGTATTCACGCCACCAGCGCTGTTCATAGCGTTGTAGGGCCGCGGCCGAGACATTGGGCAGCGTCTCCACCAGCGTCTGTGCAGCGCGATAGCCGCTCTTCATGGCCCAGTAGATGCCCTCCCCGGAAGTGCCCACCACCAGCCCGGCAGCGTCCCCCACCAGCATGACCCGGTCAAAGGCCATCCGCCGGTGCGGTTGCATGGGCAGCGCATGGGCTTCTTCCATAAAGACTTCACCGCCCTCCAGATCGGGTGCAATACGCGCCTTGAGATTCTCTAATAAGCCGCGCACGTTGCGGCTGTGTTGTGGGCCGACCCCCACTCCCACCGCCAGGTGGTCGGACTTGGGGAAGGCCCACGCATAGAGGTCCGGGCTGACCTCCTTGCCCAGGTAGAGGTCGGCAGTGTCGGCCCAGCGCGCCATCTTGCTTTCCGGCAAATAGATGCGCTGTTGGATGGCGACGCAGCGCGGCAGGCGGGGCAGCCCCAGGGCCTTCGCCGTGGGCGAATAGGCGCCGTCCGCGCCGATGACTGCGGTCACCTCCATTTGGCGCTTGGTTCGTGTCGCCTTGTCGCGATAAGTGACGGTGACACCATCGCTCTTGATCTCCAGGTCCAACAGCGAGCCTTCCACAAGGTCGGAACCGGCCTCCACGGCGCGACGGCGCAGGTAAGGGTCCAATTCTTCGCGCGTGACCATGGCGACATAGTCGGCGGCACGGTTTTGCAAGCCGGTCACCTCGACCTCCGCAGTGCGCCCGCTGGGCGAATGGACCAGGGTCTTGTGGACTTTGCGCGAGATCAGCGATTCGGGCAGGTTGAATTCCAGGAAGGCGATGGGCGGCAATGCACCGCCGCAGGGCTTCACATAGCTGAGGTCCTGCTCTAGCATCACCACCGGCACACCGGCTTGTGCCAGCGTATGGGCAGCTGTGGACCCCCCAACCGACGCACCGACAACCAAGATGGGCTTCATAGCTCGTCTTGCTCCCTATCCAACGCCGCATCCGTCCATTCGGCTGCGGACACCGAGCGGTAAAACGTGCCGCCTTTCCGGCGTTCCATGTCGCTCGTCACGCGCCCACAAAGCGCAGGCCGATGGCGGCGATCATCATGCCCCACACAAAGAACATGGAGCCGTTGACGCTGAAAAACAGGTAATGTTCTTCCGGGCGCTGGAGAAAACGCCGCCCCACCCAGATTTGCAACAAGATCAGGAGGGTGACCAGCAGCGACACGATCCAGTTGCCCCAGACCAGGAACGCGACCACCACCCCGACTTGCGCCAGGACCATGGTCGCCATGACCAGCCAAGCGGCGGTCTTCTCACCGTGCAACACCGGAATGGTTTTGATGCCGCCGGCGCGGTCACCCTGGATGCTCTTGTAATCGTTGACGCTCATGATGCCGTGCGCGCCCAGCGAGTAGAGCACGGCGATGAGCAAGCTCGGGCCGGTCATGGGCGCAAAAGCCAGATGACCTGCCATCCATGCCAGGCCCTCATAGGAGATGCCCACCAAGAGATTGCCGATCCAACCGTTGCGCTTGGCCCGGAAAGGCGGGACGCTGTAAAGCACCGCCAACACCACGCCGATGGCAGCCATCAGCGCCACCTCGCGCCCCAAGATCAGCCCGACCATCACGCCCAACGACAGCAAGACCGCCACGGTCACCACAATCTGGCGCATGGAGACCAACCCCGACGGGATCAGGCGGTGCGGTTCGTTGATGGCGTCAATCTCGCGGTCGAAGTAGTCGTTGATAACCTGTGAGACGCCACAGAGCAGCGGCCCGCCCAAGAGCATGCCCAGCAGAATGCGTGCCAGGTCGGGAAAGCTCCAGGTCGTTGCGCCGCTGGCGATGGCCCCACACAGGAAGGCCCACATGGGACCGAACCAGGTGATGGGCTTCATCAGAGCCAGCGAGCGTTTGAACACAACCGGCAGTTCGGCACGTGCCGGGGTAGGTGTGCTGGAGGTCAGTGGTTGCTGCATGAGATTGACCGATCTGATGCTGGAGCGTGCGTCAACGACTTGGTTGGAATCCGGTTGAAGATCACCCATTGGGTCTATGCTTTCGGCGTGTGGCAGGGAGTCTGATTGTATGCAATCTTACCACACACACTCCGCAAAGCCCACATGCCCCGTCTCTTAAGCCACACGATCGATGCGTTGTGGCTGGGCGAGAGAAACAACAGGACCAATCCGTGGGGAAGCCGTGGGTTCCCTACCCCGGATTAGTCCTGAAGGCATGGGCATGACGTTGCGTGCCGCCGTCCAGTTTACTGGGTTACGACGGGCGGCGACGAAGAAAGTACAGCCGGCACCTCGCGCACCGATTTGGCCGCGCCGGGCGGCAGGATCGCGCCCTGGTGACACATGGTGCAGGAGAGTTCCTTGCCGGCAATCACATCGCTGTAGGTCAGCTGGATATACTCGGTCATCTGGAGCATATGCAGCGCATAGAGCTTGGAGGGGCGCTCGTTGCTGGGGAAATAGCGCGAGTTGTGACAGTGCGTACAGCCTACGTTCATGCTGATGTTCATGTGATACATGACGTATTGGTTGTACTGCACAGTCTCCAAACCGATGTCTTCCCGCGCGTTGACTTTCAGGATATCCAGGTTGCCGATGGGCAGGCGGAAGTCCCTGGGCAGCCCCGCCACCGGCTCCCACGTCTCGAACTTAGGTTGCCCGTTGTGGCAGGTGGCGCAGGTGATCTGTGCGCCCGACGGCTTCTTCTCCTCGGAGAGCGCGGACAACTGGGTGAGCCAATTCTGGTTCAGGTCGGCGGACATGCGCAGATGCTCGCGTGCCGTCGCTTTGGCCGCGGTCACCGCGGGGTCGTCCATCTGGTCGGCAGAGAAGTCGTTGACGTTGTGACAGTACGAGCAGTCAACCTGGAGACCGGCGGAGACCTGATAGACCATATAGCCGGCGATATCGGAGGTGGACATCCCCGTCAAGACCTGAACGTTGATGGGTTCCGGCTGCTCTTGCAACCATTTGCCCATGCCGAGCAACGACTCGGCGCTCAGGTAGGCGGAGGTGTCCGAATCGTAGTTGATGTAGATCAACGAGGTGCCGCGCAACGGTGCGGGCGTGGGTGTCGTCCGATTGAGCACAAACCCTGCGACCCACAGGCCGCCACCGACCAGGGTAAAGGTGACGATGGCAAAGACCACGAAGAAGGCCGCTTGCTGCTCTCTGGATAAACCCTTGGCTGGTGTTGAAGTCTTGGATGACCGCTCAGTCATGTCACCCTCCGTCTGGAGCGTCAAAAGAAATCGGCAGAAAAGTGGGTACGTTCAGAGCACAGCCGGCCTAGTAAATGGGCGCCACGAAGCGTGACTCCTGCGCCCACACGAACCAGTCCATCACGACCGTACCGGACAAGAGCAGCCCGATGCCGCCGGTGATGGCGGTGAGCGCCGCAAACCACCAGCACCAGATGTGAATGGTGCGGGAGTTGACCATGAAGCCCATGGTCCAGCGCCAGAAGAGCTGTGCTCGTTGGGTCCCGGTCCCTTCCACCATCATTTCTTCGATCTCCCGGTGTGACCCATAGCGGGAGGTGGCAACAATGGTTGCTCCATGCATGGCCAACAACAGCGTCGAGCCGAGCAGGAAGAAGATGGATAGCATGTGGAACGGGTTGTAATAGAAGTTACCGTAGAGAATGCTGACGTTGTTGGTCCAATCCAGAATCGCCTTGAAGCCCTGGCCCGGCGCGTGTGCCCAGCTGCCGAGCATCAAAGGCCGCACCAAGTAGATCACATAGTAGAGGAACAACGCCGCAGCAAAGCCCCACGCCAGTGCGGTGCTGAGACCGGCGTCGCGCGCCCGGTTGTAGACCCGCATGAACCACGCAAAGACACTGACGTTGAGCAGACCGGTCGCCACGATCCAGGCGCCGCCTTCATGCCAGGGCGCCCAGTTGAGGCCATAGGCGTAGGCCGGCGGGTCGGTGGAAAGCACCCAGAATTCGCGTATAAAGGCGATGGGATCGTAGCCGACCTGGTAGAGATAGTCGTGCAGGATGATAAAGGCGGCCAAACCACCGGTGGTGACGGAGACGACGCCCGAAATCCCCAGATAAACCGGCCCGACTTGCCCCACCCCGAAAAGGCGGCGCAGGAAGCCGACCTCCACGGGCTTCTTGACTGCCGTGGCTTCCAGCCCGCGACCGCCGTACTCGTATTCTTCCATGTCCACCGGACGACCACGCCGCCCGCGCCAGACCACGATGGCCGCAGCCGTGGTGGAGACCACTGCCACGCCTTGCCAGATGGGCAACCGATCCCAGAAGGCCGCCCAGTCGTCCACCAATGTGCCGGACAAATAGATACACAGGTTGGAGAAGAGCACCGAGGTCGTGCCCAGCCAGAAGCCCATGCGGTGGATGCCGATCTCGCCGATGCTATAGCCCAGGAGATTGCGCCAATAGCCGTCGACGTTATCTTCCTTGATCAGGGGGCGTTTCACCGTGCTCAGAATCGCCGACCCGTGCATAGCCAGCACCAGGGTCGAGGCAAAGAGCAAGGTAATGCCGATGGCGTGGAATGGGTTATAGAAGAAGTTGAAATACTGATAGCCGATGTTGGAAACCCAGTCCAGATGATGGGTGATGCCCAGGGCGAACCCGTTCCCCCATGCGCCCATCGCCAGCGGGCGCAGAATCTGGATCGTGATCCAGGACGTCACCACCGCGCCGAAGGCGATGGGAATCTCATAGCCGATCTGCAATTTGCGGGAGATATCCACCTGGCGCAAGGCCCAACCGACAAAGGCCAAGGTGGCAAAGAACACGATCAGTTGCCAAAAGAACCCGGGTTCGCCGGGTGACATTAGGCGTAGTCCTGCGCTGATGGGGGGCGGGTCCAGGCGCGCCTCCAACAAGTTGAAGGTTCCTTCCACGATCCAGACCTGATAGAGATAGAAGGCGGTGCCGAAAACGATCCCGATCAACGAAAGGATGCCGAAGGTGCCCACATAGAAACGACCGACCCAGAAGTCAAAGAGATCAGCCCCAAAGAGCGCGTGCATCAGGGTACGGCCCGGCTTTTTGTACAGCTTTTCCACCTGGGAAAAGGGGACCGGCGTGCCTTCCGGTATGCGGTCAATCGCGAGCCGTTTGCCCCTCATGCGAGACTCATCGCCGACAATCGATCCGGTGGTTGGTTCAGCTGCCACGTGACGTCTCACTTTCTAACGAGGTACCCTTGTCCGTGGAGCAAAGGGCACGGCACAAGAGACGTACTCAAAGTTCTTACCTAGATGGCGCCGTGCCGACTGTGTCTCACGGCCTGTGCAGCGTTTGGGCGCTGCTGGTTCCCTACACAACGTGCCCTCTTGCCGCGTCGCCCTGTCGGGCCGGGCGCTGCCGAGATGGACACAACACATGCACTAGAACGCATCTCGACGGACACCAGCGTGTCATCGGGCCGGAAGGTTCGTCTGTCCAGACGATACCCCGAGCAAGTTCCCGCTGGGTGCAGCGGCACAACCGGCTGGTTCCGTCCGGGCCGACAAGGCCCGCAACCGCAGCGACTGGAGAGGGCCGAGCAGGGCCTCTACAAGGCCCTCTCGTCGCCGCTGAGACGCCGCCGGACCGGAGTGCAGACAGGAGGCCTACACGGCGGGCCGGGGCTGAAGGCTGTGTGCCTAAACACAACCGGCGATTAGCTGAGCCAGTTGTAGGTCGGCGTGCTCAACAGGATGAAGTGGATGGTCAGGGCCAACCCAACACCCAGGAGGATGTACAGGATCATCACGGTCCGGAATTCAATCGGCCGATTCGGGCGTTCCATTGGAGTTTCTCACTTTCAGGGTTGATGCTGCGCTACGTTCACTTGCGTACGTTCACTTGCGACAGACTTGGTGTGTTGCTTTCGCATGCCACAAGTTGTGCTGCGCTCGGCTCGTGCGGCCCACCACGCCGGCACAGACTGCGTGGTCTCGTGGGTCCAGGCTTAGATATTGGGCAGCCAGGGCTTCCACAGATAGACCAGGGTGTGGGCGATGATGGCGATGACCAGGAACCCATAGGTCGACTTGACGACGATGTCGTGCATCAACCACTCGTCGTTGCTGAAGAGCGTCTTCCAGGGATCGGGCACGAGGTCGTTATCCACGACCACCATCTCGCGTTCGCTCATGCTTTCAGACATGGTGACTAACCTCCTTGAAAATACTTGTCTTAAACTCGTGGAAGCTCAACGAACCATACAACTTGAACCACACAAACGGATGGATCGCGACTGGGACCGACTGCGTCCACAGCCCCCGGTTGGGCCGACCGGGTCGCCACTGCCCATCGGTCCGGCTTTAGACCCGCCGGCGGGGAGCAGTGCTACGATAGACCGGGCGTGCAACAGTCCGGGGCGCCGGCTTTTTCTTGGGCGCCGGCTTGGGGGGCTTCGGCTTGGGCGGCGGCGGCAGCGGGCGCGCCGGCGGCTTGATACCCCGGATGTTGTCGGCGATCTTGCTGACGGCCTGGCGAAAACCGCCGCTCGCCATGCCGTTGAGAAACATCAGCGTGTCGGCTGCGCTGCCGGTGAATTGCAAGGTGACTTCCCCAAACTTGCAGTTGACGAAGGCGGGTTGCTCGCCGCCGGCATAGACCAACGCCACGCCGTCGAAGGTGCACCTGCGATACTCCTTGCCGTCCACCGCTTCTTCACCGGAGGTGAAGACCGCCCCCTCCACCACCGTCTTGGCTGGGCTTGGCGCCTCAGCCGCTTGGGCGACCGCCGGGTCTTGGGAAACGCTGTTTTCCATGGCTCAATTGCCTCCTGTCGCCTGGGCGAACGCGCCGCGTTCCAGCAGGATGATAAAGGCGTCGTCCAGCGGGATGGTGGCGATACCGTTGGCCTCGTCAACCCAGCCCAGTTCCGTCAGCTGCGCCTTTTGCAGGGACACCACTTCGTCGTAGGCCGCTTTGAGCGTGTCGGGCAACGCAGGCATGGCACGGTAGAGCGGCGTCGCCGCCAGGGGCCGGGCCGGCGTGCGCGCCAGGACGCTCTCCGGGTAGACGATCAGCCCATACCAGAGCGCCGCGATGAGCAGGACGGTGATCGCCGTTAGGCTCAAGGCCCAGACGCCCAACTGGCGATAATGGGTGCCGGTGTGGAGCTTGGGCGGCGGCGCCGGGCGCTGGGTCAGCGGCAAGACGCCGTCCACCAGGCTGGTCAACACCTTCTCCGTCGCCACATGCAACCCCGCCTGCTTGAGCTGGCGCAGATAGCGGGTGGTGTTGAGCGCCGCGCCTTCCAACCGGATATCGGTCTTGCGGAACTTGCAGCGGATGAGCGCCGGCGGTTCCGTGCCGCGGAAGATCAGAAGGCACTGGACGAAGGCGCATCGCTCGTAGCGATTGCCGTCAAGGACGATCTCTTTGCGGATGAAGGTCTCATTGCGAAACGTTGTCACGGGACGCTTCCTTTGCTTCGGCTGCCAGGGCGGCAAGCTGCTCTTGCAAGGCTACCGGGAGCGCATCCACCTCGGCGTATTGGCTGAACTGCAACGCCTGGATGTAGGCGGCGATGGCCCACCGGTCTTCCGGTTGGACGCGCGTGGCGTAGCTGTACATGGCGTTCTTGCCCACAACCATCGCCTGTATGATCCGGCCCGGCGGCGCCGTGCGCAGATCGTCGGTGTGGAAGGAGGCGGGTCGCGGGAAACCTTCCAGCGAGACGATGCCGTCCCCATAGCCGGAATAGCCGTGGCAGGGTGTGCAGAAGACTTCGTACTGCGTCTTGCCCCGCTGCAAGACTTCCAGCGTGACCGGGAACGGGTAGGTCGTGGCGTAGTCGCCGTTGACGGTCCCGTAGTAGAGATGCTCATCCCCACGCTGGGAGTTGACGGCGACCGCCTCCGGCAAGATGTTGCGGGCGGCTCGCCCGAAGGTCGGGCTGGCGTCGAAGGGCTTGGCCAACTTGGGCTGGTCGCGCAAGTTGCCGCACCCACTCAACACCACCAGTGCCGCCATCAAGCCCAGGAGGATGCCCACGGCGCGCAGGCGACCGCGCAGATGACGATCCGTGATTGGCTGTACATCGTTCTGGTATTGCACGTGTCCCTCCCTGGGTCCTAGGCCTTGGCTTCGTTGACCGCTTTGGGATTGAGCGTCTGGAGGAACTCGCGCGTCCGCTGCAGGTGGAATTGACGGTCCGTCACCTTAATGCAGAGATAGAAGCGCGTCCCCGAACTCAGATCAAAGTCGGGCGTGTTGAAGATGGGATGATAAGGCACCGGAAAACCGTTGCGCACCATCATCCCGCCGAAGGCGGTCACTGCGCTGAACAGAATGGCTAGCTCGAACATGATGATGATGAACGAAGGCCAACTGTTCAAGGGGCGCCCGGCGACGTTGATCGGGTAGTTGATCACGTCCGACCAGTATTGCATCACGAAGCCGGCAACGATGCCCACGAAGATCGCAAAGTAGACCAGCCAGGGCAGCAGATTCTCTCGATGGCCGAGCACCTTGGAAAGCGCCTCGATGCGATAAGGCGTATAGGCTCGAATCTCTTCGTAGCCCGCGGCCTTTGCCTTCTCTGCGGCGTGGATCAATTCCTCGGCGTCATGAAACTCGGCCACCAACCCGTAGAGTTGGTTTGCTTGACTTGTCGCCATCAGTCGTGTCCCTCTGCAATCACTTCTTGCACTTCATGGATGGGCAGCAACGGCAGCAACCGGATGAACAAGAACATCAGCGTCAAGAACAACCCGAAGGGTGCGAAGATGGTGGCGATGTCCCACACGCCCGGCACCGACGGGTTCCACATGCTGGTCAAGCGATGGGCGTAGAGGCTGGTCACGATGATCACGAAGCGCTCCAGCCACATCCCCACCAAGATCACCAGCGAGATCAGCACCAGCAGCACCGGGTTGCGACGCACCGGGCGGAACCAGAGCAGCTGGCTGAAGGCGACATTGGCGACGACCATGCTCCAGAAGTAGGGTGCATAGAAGCCGGCGACGCGGTCGTTGAAGAGGGCGACCTCTTCCTTGTGACCGGCATAGTACGGGGCGAAGGCTTCCATCAGATACCCGTACCCCACCAGCAACCCTGTCACCAACATTAGCTTAGCCGCGTTCTCAAGATGATCCATCGTGATCAGCGATTGCAACTTGAAGGCGGAACGCAGCGGAACAGCCATCACCAAGACCATTGCCAAGCCGGAGAAGACGGCGCCTGCGACAAAGTAGGGCGGGAAGACCGTTTGATGCCAGCCGCTGATGATGCTCACGGCAAAGTCCAGACCGACGATGCTGTGCACCGAGATGACCAGCGGGGTGCCGATGGCTGCCAGCAGGAAGCTCGCCGTGTGGTAACGCTCCCAGTGGGAGTGGTCCCCGCGCCAGCCCAAACACAGCGCCGCAAAAGCCCCCCGAACGACCGGGTTCTTGGCCTTGTCGCGCATGGCAGCCATGTCGGGCAACAGCGCCATATACCAGAAGGGCGCCGACACCAGCAGGTAGGTGCTGATGGCGAAGACGTCCCACACCAACGGACTGCGCCACTGCGGGTTCAACCCCAACGTATTGGGATAGGGCACCAGCCACAGCGCCAGCCACGGGCGCCCCAAGTGGAAGATGGGGAAGAGGCCCGCAACCGCCAGCGCGAAGAGCGTCATGGACTCGGCAAAGCGGCTCAGCGAGGTGCGCCAGGTCTGGCGGAAGAGCAACAACACCGCTGAGATCAGCGTACCAGCGTGACCGATACCGATCCAGAAGACGAAGTTGGTGATGTCCACACCCCAGATGACCGGAATGTTGAAGGCCCACAACCCCACACCCTGTTGAACGATGTTGGTGAGGATAAAGCCGAAGGCCCCCAACATGGCAAAGGACAGCGCCAAGCACACCCACCACCACAGCGGCGTCTTGGACGTCAGGACGAGTTCACCGACGCGGTCCATCACCCAGGACGGCGTCAGCCAACCGGGGCGCGTGGACGGGGTGCCGGTGCGGATAGCAGGATCACGGATGTCGTCGGATAGCATAGCGCCCTCTCACTCTTAGGACTTCGACTGGTCCAGGGCCTCGTGCGGATTCGTGAGGCGTGCCAGGTAGGTCGTGCGCGGTTTGGTCTGGATGTCGCCCATCAAGGCGTAGTTCTGCGGCTGCGCCTTGAGAGAGTTGACCCAGCTGTTGCGGTCGTTCATATCGCCGAAGACGATGGCCTGCGTCGGGCAGGCTACCGCACAGGCAGGCTGCACCTCGCCGTCCTGAATCCGGCGCCCCTCCTTCTTGGCAGCGATACGCGCCGCGCTGATGCGCTGCACACAGAACGAGCACTTCTCCATGATGCCCTGGGCGCGCACCGAAACGTCCGGGTTCCGCACCTCCTGCAGGATGGGCGTGGTGTCAATGTAATCCATGAAGTTGAAGCGCCGCACGCCGTAGGGGCAGTTGGCTGAACAGTAGCGGGTGCCGACGCAGCGGTTGTAGACCATCTGGTTGAGACCCTCGCTGCTGTGGACCGTTGCCTGCACCGGACAGACCAGCTCGCAGGGGGCCGTCTCACAATGCATACAGGGCACCGGCTGGAAGTAGGTCTGTGGGTTCTCCAGGCTGCCCTCGTAGTAGCGGTCCAGCCGGATCCAGTACATCTCGCGCCCCAAGCGCACTTGGCTCTTGCCCACGGTGGGGATGTTGTTCTCGGTCTGGCAGGCGATCACACAGGCATTGCAGCCGACACACGTGTTGAGGTCAATCGCCATTCCCCACTTGTAATCTTCATAGGGGAAGTCGGGGAAGAGCATGATCTCCTGGCGATGAACCTTGTCGTCCACAAAGTTTGGGCGCTCCATGAACTTTTCCAGCGTTGCCACGCGCACCGGGTAGTTCAGTTCGGCATCGTAGCGCCGCTGGGTGGTCGCCAGTTGTAGCGTGCCGCCGGTGGCGCGTACCTGGGCGCCGCTGCCGTACCACGGCGCGATGGCGGTGCGGATGGCGTAGGCGTTGAAGCCGACCCCTTGCCCGACCGAGGCGCCCCGCTCACGTCCATAGCCCAGGTTCAGGGTGATGACGTTGTCCGCTTGGCCCGGCTGAATCCAGACAGGGCCGCGCAAGGTGCGACCGGCGTAGATGATCTCAACCTCGCTCTCGTTTTGCACGCCCAACTGCAAGGCCGTGTTGGGGCTGATCAAGACCGCGTTGTCCCACGACAGCTTGCTGATGGGGTTGGGTAACTCCAACAGCCAACTATTGCCGGCGAAACGCCCGTCGAAAAGATTGGCGTCGGGCTGGAAGACCACTTCCAGGCCGGCTGCGGTCATGGTGACCGGGGGCAAGGCTGCGCTTAAGTCGTCACGCAGCGTCGCCTCCACAAAGACGCCGGCATTGCCGATGACACCGTTATGCAGTGCCTGGTGCCAATAGTTCTCGAAGTTGTCGCCGTCGTAGGTCGCTTGCCAGGTCTCGCGCACAATCTCGTAGGACGAGCGTGTGTCGCCCAGCAGCAGCGCCATCATCTCGATGGGCGAACGGACATCGGCATAGAGCGGGCCGATGGGCGGCTGCACGATGCTGACTGTGCCGTCATACGCCACCGCATCGCTCCACTCCTCGATGTAGTGGGTCTGGGGGACATGCCAGGTGCAGCGCGCCGAGGTCTCGTCGTTGTAGGGCGACAGATGCACGCTGAAGGGCACTTGGCTCAAGGCTGTGGCAAAGCCGATGTCTGCCGGGGCTGTATAGGCCGGATTGCCGCCCAGAATCACCAGCGCACGCACCGCGCCGCTGTTCATAGCCTGGACCAGATCGGGCAGGCTACCGGGATTGGCGGGCGCAGCCGGGAAGCTCCGGGTATAGACCACCGTGCGCCCCACATTGCCCAGCTTGGCGTTGATGGCGTGGGCCAGGGCTTGCACCGCGGGCGGTTGGCCGCGCCCCGCGATCACGAGGCTGTTCCCGCTGTGTTCTTGCAAGTCCGCCACCACGGTGTTGAAGAAAGCGGCGTCCCACAGCCCCACCGCAGCCGCGCCGGCGCCCACGCCCAAGGCCTGGGCTAGGGCACGAGCAAACAACTCAATCTGGCTGGGAGCCAGAGGCAGGCGATGGTCGGCCATTGCGCCCACGCTGGTAGGCGTACTTTCGACGGCGTAGAGCCGGTTCATGGTGGTCTGCCCGCCGATCATGCGCACACGACGCCGGTCGGCGAACTCACGGGCATAACGCAGACTGCCAGGCATCCCGGTGAGGAAATCGGCATCCAGGCTGACGATCACATCCGCCGCCGCCATGCGATAGACGGGCGTGAGCGGCTCACCAAAGGCAATGGAGGTCCCCGCCAAAATCGCCTCGTCGCCTACCGGTTCGTATTGATACCAGGTTGCCGCGGGGCGGGCCGCCAAAAGGGCATCCAGCTGGCGGGCCAGCGTCGGCGAATTGACGCGCTCGGTGAGCACCGCCAAGCCCGCGCCGTCGGCGGGCAAGGCAGCCAGCGCCGCATCCAGCGCGTCGCGGAAAGCCTCCCAGGTCGCCAAGTTGTCGTTGTTGCGCACATCAATGGAGCGGTCGGGGTTGTACAGCTCCAAGATGGACGCCTGCATGGTGACGTCGCTGGCGCCCAATGAAGCCGGGTGCCGTGGATTGCCGTCAATGCGCGTGGGGCGGCCCTCATGGGTCTCGATGAGGACGCCGGTGGCGAAACCGCCCAGGCTCATGGCGGAGGCAAAGTAGATGGGCCGACCGGGGATCACCTCCTCCGGGGTGCGCACGTAAGGAATGATCGGCTCGGTGGGCGGGCGCGTGGCGCAACCGGTCAAGCCGGTCAAGGCCAACGAGGCGCCCATGAGTTTGAGGAAAGTGCGCCGGTCCAGTCCGCTTTGCTCCAAGGCGGCGGCTTGCTTCGGATAGTCGCGCCGCAGGAGTTCCTCGAAGCGCTCCTCCAGGGCCATCTCCTCCAAGCTGCGCCACTGTTTGCGCGGGCCGCTGGGCTGAGGGCCGTGGGGGTGATGGTGGTGATGATCATGGTCCGGGTGATGCGGATGGTCATGTCCGTGACCGTGCGCATCCTGTCCGTGACCGAGATCGTGGTGGTGTCGTGCCATGCTATCGTTCGTCATGCTCTCAACCCTGTTCTATCGGTGACAGACCGCACAGTCGCTTAGCCCGTCAACTTGGATGCCGTACTCCGCCATCAGCTGCATGCCGAGCTGATTCTGATCGCCTTCCGGTTGCCAGCCGAAGGTGTACACCTCCTCTACTGGGCGGAGATACTGATAGGGCCGTTGATGACAGTCCAGACACCAGTTCATGGTCATGGTGTTGTTACGCCAGACCAACGGCATCTGGTCGACCCGGCCGTGACACGTTTCGCAGCCGACGCCCTTGTTGACGTGGATGCTATGGTTAAAGTAGACATGCTCGGCAATGTCATGAACTTTGTTCCAGACGACCGGCGTGCCGTTGGCATAGCTGGTGCGGATCGGCTCCAACAGCTCGCTATAGGTCGCGATCTGCGAATGACACGACATACAGGTGTGGGTGTCGGGGATGCCGCCATACGCCGTGTATTCGGCCGTCAAATGGCAATAGCGACAGTCTATGTTGATGACGCCGGAATGGAGCGCGTGGCTGAAGCGCACGGGCTGTTCAATGGCAACCCCCGTCACCGCCCCGACACGGGTGTAGGGAGAGCGGACAGAGAAAAAGAAGATGGCGATGACGATGGCCGCGATGAGCGCAACAGCGAGGAGGCTCACGCGGGCAAAGGTATTGGCGCCGGGTCCGAAAACTTGTTTTGACATAGCAGCAACCGTTCCAATCTATGCGGGATGCTTGACGGAGACCTCACCCCAGGAGACCGCCCCCCCAGGGGATTGCGACAATGGACAACCCATGTCGGCGACGGCGGCACCCCGCATTATGTGGCCGCCCCGGCTGCGCCGACTGTCTCTGCTTTGGCTTCCTCCTCGCTCGGCAAGCGAGGATGGTTGACAGGCAACAACGGATAGCTGCGCAAGGACCAGGTGAAGAGCAGCACCCACAGCCCGCCCATGCCCAAGACCAACGTCACGTCAATCCAGTGAATGCCGGCTAGCGGATAAAATTCCGGCATCACCACCCAGAAGATCGTCGCGTAGCGCATGATGGTCAACAAGACCGCCACGGCGGCAACCCGCCCCAGTTTCTGCTTGAAGCCCGGCATGATCAGCAGGGCAAGCGGGATAGCAAAGTGGAGTGCAGTCAACCCGACCGCGTACCAACGCCAGCCGCCGGTGACACGCGCCGCATACCAGGCCGCCTCCCACGGCAAGTTGCCGTACCAAGCGATCAAGCCCTGCACAAACTCCAAATAAGCCCACAACAACAGGTTAGCCGTCAAGAGCATCCCCAGGTCGCGGGCGATCGGGCGCTTGAGGAGTTTCTCCAACACCTCCACCTTGCCCGTGAGCGCCAGCATGATCAAGGCGAGGGAGATGGCGCCCAACCCCATGCGCGCGTTCGCCAACCACCCATACCCGCTGGCAAAGTAGTCAGGGTTGATGGAAAGCGTCCAGTCAATGGCGGCAAACCCGCTGGTCACGACAAAGAAGACCAAACCGATGGCGCTCACACGCGCCACCCCTAGCTGCGAGACGGGCTTGCCAGCGCGATCTTGGCTATAGAGCCACTGGCTGACACCGATCGCCAGCGCCGTCCACACCACAAAATAGAGCGCGGCCCGCACCAAAAAGAACGTGGTAGACAGATAAGGCGTGTTGAAGTAGAGCGTCTCCGGGGCCGCATACCAGGGGTAGAGCCGGTCCAGCGCAAAGAGCAGCGGCAAGAAGAGCAACGCCATCAGCGGCACTGTGCGCGCCCCGGCGGCAAAAATCCGTTGAACGGCTATGCCCCAAGCGCCGTGCACCACGTTCACGATCAGCAATAGGCCAAGACAGCCGAGGGACAACTCCAACCAGTAGACAAACGAAACCAGGTAACTCTGGAAGAACCGGTCCAGATTCGCCTGCATCCCGAACAAACTGAACACGATCCCGATCACCGCAACGATGATCGCGCCCAGTTGAATTCGGCCCAGTTGTTGAGCGTTCGATTCATAGCGGTGCATAAGTCTTCCTATCACATGTCTACTGCGCAAGGTGGGCAATTGCTCAGAGTGGGCAACTGGTCACGGTGGGGCGACGGACAACTCTTACCCGGCCCAAAACAGCCGGGCCAACACCAAACAACTACACAGATGCATCAGCTTGCTTCGACTCACTACCACCGATTGGACTACGGATTGGATCACAGCAATTCGGATGACCCCGATGTTCCGTAAGGGTTGTGGAGAAACGCACAGCGTACCGCCCCCGTTCGCCTCGCAGGGCAAGGCAGGGAGAGGCAACTGCCATTGCCGCCAATGTAGCGGAGCAGTGTTGTCAGCGTGTTCAGCATGTTGCCGGTGCATCGCGATCCGGCGTCCTCATGCAGCCGTTTCCACCGCTGCACCCTGCCCGAGAAACGAAACTCCACAACCGGAGACGCGACTTCTTGCCAATCCCACAGCATGGGGTAGAATGGCGAGCGCCCAGGTGCGCGGGGATGGCTCCCGCCACATGCTGGGCGCTCTTTTTGCCTGGATGGAGTTGTCTGGGGACGTGACCCATGTGCCGACGCTGTGCGCCGGCGCCGCTTGCGATCCGGCTGCCGGATCAGGACCTTTGCCGATATGGACCTTAGTACAATCCTCGCCAACATTCTCAGCCCGGCGGCACTCTTCTTCTTTTTGGGCTTTCTCGCCGTGCTGCTCAAATCGGACTTGGAATTGCCCTATCCGCTCCCCAAGTTCTTTTCCACCTATCTACTCATCGCCATCGGTTATACGGGCGGCGAAAAGCTGGCGCATACCGGTCTCGACTTCACCGTTCTGCTCTACATCGGCGCAGCCATGCTCATGGCAGTGGTCGTCCCCTTCTATGCCTTCTTCTTCTTGCGCCGTATTCTCAGCATATATGACGCCGCGGCCATGGCCGCCACCTACGGCTCCATCAGTATCGTCACCTTTGTGGTGGGGACCGACTTCCTCAGCCGGCTGGACATTGCCTATGGCGGCTACATGGTCGCCATCATGTCGTTGCTGGAGTCACCCGCGGTGATCATGGGCATCATGCTGGTGCGCGTCTTTGCCCCGCGCGGGGCCGGCAGCACGTCACGCCCCGGTCTACGCGCCATCCTGCACGAGTCGTTCTTCAACGGTACGGTGCTGCTCTTGATCGGCAGCCTGATCATCGGCGTGATCACCGGTCCCACGGCAGGCAAAGACCTTGCGCCCTTCATGAACGGCCTATTCAAGGGGATTGTGCTGCTGTTCTTGTTGGATGTGGGGATGCTGGCAGCCCGCCGCGCCGATCACCTACGCAAGGTAGGGCTACCGCTGGTGACTTTCGGCATCGTCGCGCCGCTGCTCAACGGCGCGCTGGGAATTCTTCTAGCCAAGCTCATCGGCATGAGCATGGGCGACGCGCTGCTCTTCACACTGCTCTGCGCCAGCTCATCCTATATTGTCGTGCCCGCAGCCATGCGCCAGGCCGTGCCGGAAGCCAATCCCGGCCTGTTCGAGTTGCTCTCGCTCAGCGTGACCTTCCCGCTCAACATCAGCGTAGGCATCCCGCTTTACTGGACCGCCATCAAGCTGCTGTGGGGATAAAACACCATCAGGAGTTATCTGCCAAGTCCGTACGCTGCCGTCATGCCGAGGCGCAGCGAAGCATCCCCCTCTGGTGGTCTGTCGGGATTCTTCCCTTCGCAGGACTCAGGGCAGGCCCTCGCTGCGCGCCTCAGAATGACGGCTACTTGGCGAACAGACCATTTAGGCGGCGACGAGCGGCGGCAGCGCGTTGGCGCGAATCACGTCGCGATACCAATAGGCGCTGGCTTTGGGGATGCGTTGCTGGGTGGCATAGTCTACCCACACCATGCCGAAGCGCTGCGTATAGCCTTTGGCCCACTCGAAATTGTCCATGAGCGACCACTGGAAATAACCTGCCAACGGCACACCGGCCTCCAGCGCGCGGCGGCAGGCATCCAGATGACCGTGCAAATAGGCAATGCGCCGGTCGTCCTGGATGCGTCCTTGCGCGTCCGGCCCGTCGCCATAGCTGCACCCGTTTTCCGTCACATAGAGTTTGGGGATGTCGTAGCCGAAGTGGAGCCGCACCAGCAGGCGGTATAACCCTTCGGGGTAGACTTCCCACTCCATTTCGGTCACATCGTCGGAGGCCACGCGCGTAGGCGGCAGGTTGTCCGCCGCCTGTTCGTCGCGCAGGATGGCGCGCGTATAGTAGTTGACGCCCAGGAAATCGGTCTGCGCGGCGATGGCCTCCATGTCGCCCGGCTGCACAAAGTCCAGCTCGCGCGGCAATTGCCCCCCGGTTGTGTAGGCGTCCACCATGTCCGCCGGATAGCCGCGACCGTAGACCGGGTCGGTGAACCAGCGGTTGAAGTAGCCGTCGAAATAACGCGTGGCGCGGGCATCGGCAGCGCTGGGCGAGGCAGCCTCGGCGACCGTGTAGTTGAGCGTGATGCCCACCTCCGCGCCGGGGCAGTTGGCGCGAATGACCGGCACAGCCCAGCCGTGGGAGAGCAAGACATGGTGGCTCGCCGCCAGCGCGGCAGGCCACACGCGCCACCCGGGTGCATGTTCGCCGATCTGGTGGCTGAGTAGACCGATGCACCACGGTTCGTTGTGGGTGATCCAATGCTGCACGCGGTCGCCCAGGGCGCGCGTCACCACGTCGGCGTACTCCACAAATGCCTCGGCGGTGGCACGCACGGGCCAGCCGCCCCGGTCTTGCAAGGCTTGCGGCAAGTCCCAGTGATAGAGGGTGACAAAGGGCGTGATGCCCGCCGCAAGCAGCCCGTCTACCAGACGGTTGTAGAAATCCAGCCCGGCCTGGTTGACCGGACCGCGGCCCACGGGCAGGATGCGCGGCCAGGCAATCGAAAACCGATAGGCTTGTAGCCCTAACTCAGCCATGAGCGCCACGTCGTCGGCCCAGCGGTGATAGTGATCGCAGGCGACGTCGCCGGTGGAGCCGTCAATGATCTTGCCTGGGGTGTGGGTGAAGCGGTCCCAGATGGATTCGCCTTTGCCGTCCTCTTGCCACGCGCCTTCGATCTGGTAGGACGAGGTCGCCGCGCCCCAAAGAAAGCCGGTGGGAAAGGAGCGTGAAGCCATAACTCTGCCCTCCTCGCGGGGAGGTCCCGCGTCTGTTGTGTGCGCCGGCGGCGGCGCCATGGATGGTCCCTCCTATTATCGCGCAGCCCCGGTGATTTGCGCGCACCGGCTTTTCCTGTAAAGACGCAGCGGGCAGGAAGCTCGTTGCCTCCCGCCCGCCGGCGCTTGATCAGGTTGGAGCGCAGCGCGCTCGTCTGTTAGCCCTCTTGATTGACCGGCAAATCCACCGGAATCGGCGCCTGATCCACTTTGGTGAAGGTGAGTTTGTTCTCGCCCTCGGCGTCGGGGTCATAGTCCACGATCACCTTGTCGCCGCTGGCATATTCCCCGCGCAGAAGGCGCTTGCTCAACTCGTTTTCCACGCGACGCTGCAAGAGGCGGCGCAACGGTCGCGCGCCATAGGCCGGGTCGTAGCCGATCTTGCCCAGGTGGTTGGCCGCGGCCTCGGTCAATTCCACCGAGAAGCCCAGTTCCTCCATGCGCTTGGCGATGTCGTCCATGAGCAGTTGCACGATGCGGTTGATCTGCTCCTGGGTCAAATTCTCGAAGACAATGATCTCGTCAATACGATTCAGGAACTCGGGCCGGAAGAGCCGCTTCAACTGGTTGCTGTATTCGTTTTGCGAATACTTGCTCTCGTCGAACTCCGGCGTGGCGAAGCCCAGCGGCCCGCGCTTGACCACCTCCGCGCCCACATTGCTGGTCATAATCACCACCGTGTTGCGGAAGTCCACCGTGCGCCCTTGCCCGTCGGTCAGGCGCCCGTCCTCCATGATCTGGAGCAGCGCATTCCAGACCTCCGGGTGCGCTTTTTCCACCTCGTCGAAGAGGATGACCTGATAGGGGCGGCGGCGCACCTGCTCGGTGAGTTGCCCGCCCTGGTCATAACCCACATAACCCGGCGGCGCGCCGAAGAGGCGCGACACGGTATGTGGCTCGCGGTATTCGCTCATATCCACGCGCAGCAGCGCCTCATCGTCGTCAAAGAGGAAGCCCGCCAGCGCCTTAGCCAACTCGGTCTTGCCCACCCCGGTGGGGCCGAGGAAGAGGAAGACGCCGATGGGACGCCGCGGGTCCTTGAGACCGCTGCGCGCGCGGCGGATGGCGTCGCTCACCGCCTCGATAGCGCGATTTTGGCCGATGATGCGCTTGCGCAGCGCGTCTTCCATGTGCAACAGTTTCTCCGACTCGGTCTGCAACATGCTGCTGACGGGGATCCCCGTCCAGGCGCTCACCACATCGGCAATGTCGGACGCCTCGACGACTTCGTCCAGCCCGGTTTCGGCGCGCCATTGCGCCACCGCGCTGTTGTACTGCTCCTCCAGTCGCACGCGTTCGGTCTTGAATTGCGCGGCGTTCTCATAGTCGCGCGCGGCCCAGGCCGCTTCTTCGTCGGCGATGAGCTTTTCCAACCGCGTCTTGGCCTCCTTGAGCGGGCCGGGCATGGAGTAAATGGCGACACGCAACTTGGCTGCGGCCTCATCCATCAAGTCAATGGCCTTATCGGGCAGGCGGCGGTCCGCCACATAGCGATGGCTGAGCTTGACAGCCTGGACCAGGGCCTCATCATCGAAGACCACCTTGTGGTGTTCTTCATAGCGGCGACGCAACCCGCGCAGAATGGCGATGCTATCCTCGATGTCCGGCTCGTCCACATAGACCGGCGCAAAGCGCCGTTCCAGCGCCGAGTCTTTCTCGATATGCTGGCGATATTCGTCCAGCGTAGTGGCGCCGATGCACTGGAGTTGGCCGCGCGCGAGCGCCGGCTTGAGCATGTTGCCGGCATCCAGCGCGCCGGCGGCGCTGCCCGCGCCGACGACGGTGTGCAATTCGTCAATGAAGAGAATGATCTCGCCGTCGCTGCGTTGCACTTCCTCGATGGCAGCCTTGAGGCGCTCCTCGAATTCGCCGCGAAAGCGCGTCCCTGCCAACATGGCAGCCAGGTCCAACGAGATGACGCGCCGCCCCTGCAGCGGCTCCGGCACGTCGTTGTTGACAATGCGCTGGGCCAAGCCCTCGACGATGGCGGTCTTACCGACGCCTGCCTCGCCGATGAGCACCGGGTTGTTCTTGGTGCGCCGGCACAGGACCTGGAGCACGCGCAACACCTCGGCGTCGCGCCCGATAACTGGGTCGAGCTTGCCCTCGCGCGCCGCCTGGGTCAAGTCGCGACCATACTTTTCCAGAACGCGGTATTTGGTCTCCGCGTTGGGTTCGGTGACACGTTGCCCGTTGCGCAGTTCCTCGATAGCTGCGTAAATCTGTTCTTTGCTGATCTGCGCCTCGCGCAGGATATTGGCGCTGGGCGTATTGCGCTCGCTCGCGATGCCCAAGAAGATGTGCTCGGTGCTGATGTATTCGTCCTTGAGTTTCTTGGCTTCATCGTTGGCGACATCCATCACCCGCTTGAGGCGCGGGGTGATGAAGACCTGCGCAGTTGGCGTTGCGCCATAGGGCATCGCCCCGGTTCTGGGCGCGGCTTCCAGCACGGCTTCCAGCTTCTGGGCGATGGTGACCGCGCTCACGCCCAGCTTGCCGAGAATCTGGACCACTGCGCCGTCGCTCTGTTCCATCAGCGCCAAAAAGACATGCTCGGTGTCCACCTGCGTATGCTTATAGCGCTGTAATATCTCATAGGCCCGCATGGCGGCCTCTTGGGCCTTTTCCGTAAAGCGGTCGAATCTCATTGTACTTCCTTGTTTACTTCTGACCCTGTTGTCAAGTCAGGGCGCTTGTGCCCCGTGGGGCCTCAATTCGCATGGTACGGCGAGTCCGGCCTAGGCCATGTGGTGGTTGCCAATCCCGTGCCTATGCCGCTTTGTCCCACTTTCTCTCAGAGTCATTGCTCGGAGTCATTGCTCGCCGTTTGGTTCTGTCGTATAGCCTACACCTGTAGTACGTCTGCTCGCGTAGAAAAGATTCCCAAGCACGCAACCTCTAATAGAACGCAAATGGTGCGCCGATAGGTGTTTTGCCGGCACGTTTGCTGCGGTGTGACGGCCCGCTGCGCGCCGCGCAAGCGATCCCGGCAGACCATCCTAAATTGACACCCGTCGCGATTTTTCATATAATCCCTACAGATTTTTCTAAGTTGCATGATAAAAATTCGCACGGCAAAATTAAGCGTGTCTTTGGGACGGTCACCGAGCCAAGACTGAACGGAAATGCAAACTTTTTGTGGGCTGACCACGGATGGCATGCTGGAGTATCTGGCTGCCATCTATAAACTGGCGGAGCGCCAAGACCGCGTTACCACCGGCGCATTGGCAGAGGCGATGCGCGTCTCCCCGCCGGCTGCCAGCAGTATGCTCAAGCGCCTGCAAGACTCCGGCTTTGTGGAGCGTTCCTCGTTGGACGGGGTGACGCTTACCGAGCAAGGTCGGCTGGCTGCGCTTCAACTGATCCGCCGCCACCGGCTCCTGGAAGTGTTCCTTGTCGAGGTGATGGGCTTCACCTGGGACCAGGTCGCGCTGGAAGCGCATCGGCTGGAACACGCCATCAGCGCCGCCTTTGAAGACCGCATAGACCGCCTGTGCAACTATCCCACCCATTGCCCCCACGGTGATCCCATCCCGCGCAAAGACGGCACCATGCCGCAAGAATTTTTGCTGCCGGTGACCTGGCTCCAGCCCGGTCAAGAGGGGATCCTGCGTCGTGTCGACACGAATGAGCCGAGCATTCTGCGCTATTTGAGTCAGCTCAAACTCACGTTGGGCCGCGAGGTGCGCTTGGTAGATGTGGCGCCCTTCAACGGCCCGGTCACGTTGGAACTGCTCAACCTTACCAATGGCGATGCCGGGTTTGCCGCGCGCCAGATTCTGGGCAGCGAACTGGCTGACAAACTCTACGTGTGCCCCGTTGACTGAGTGAGATCCCCATGGACCTCAATGCCTCGCCGCATTTACACCCGTCTGCGGCTCAACCGGCTCCCTCGCGGCCCACGGTTTCACTTCCTGTGGTGGAATATGTAGCCGCAGGGGGCGTTGTCATCCACGAGGGGCGCTTGCTGCTATTGGACCGACCCACGCGCCGCGAAGTACGCCTGCCCAAAGGACACGTGGACCCCGGTGAAACTCATGCCGAGGCTGCCCTGCGCGAGACAATCGAGGAAACGGGCTATGCCCAACTCGCCATCGTCGCCGATCTGGGAAGCCGCGTGGTGGAATTCGACTACCGCGACCATCACTATCGGCGCACGGAACATTACTACCTCATGCGTTTGGAAGGAAACGGGCAAGTTCCCCGTCCGCCCGCAGACGTGGCAAGTTTCCGTCCGTTCTGGGCCGACTTACACCAAGCGCCCAACCTCCTCACCTTTCCGGCAGAGCGCGAGACTGCCCAGCGGGCTATTGCGCTCTATCTCGCCGGACAAGCCTAGCGCCGCGCGCCAATCAAAAAGCCCAACCGTGGAAGAATCTTCCTCCTGTTGGGCCGTTTGGGTCTCCTCCCTGGGCAAAAGAGAACCGTTGCGCCAAATCACCGGCGCAGCCCAGGCGCGCCACACCTAATTGCGATAACGATAGGTGATGCGTCCACGCGTCAGGTCGTAGGGACTCATTTCCACCTTCACCTTGTCTCCTAGCAAGACGCGAATGTAGTACTTACGCATCTTGCCCGACAGGTAAGCCAGCACCGTATGTCCGTTTTCCAACTCCACACGGAACATGGCGTTGGGCAAGGTGTCAACGATTTTACCTTCAAGGGTTATGGTTTCTTCGGAAGACATGAAACTCCGTTCTGAATTCAATCGGCATAGTACGCAGTCTCGCTCACACCTTCCTGAAAGCTCTGGGCTTCCAGGAAGGTGTGAGAATCGCGTAACACCGCTTAAATGGATGGACCGCGCCCTCACTGCGGGCACGATGCGCCGGCTCTAAACTTAGCCCCCGCGCCGTACATTCACGCGCTGGGACTTGCGAATCGCCTTCTGGCGCTTGATGCGCTTGACCTCGCTCTTGGAGGTGAACCAACGCTTTTGCCGGACAATGGGCAAAATGCGTGCTTCCGCCACGGCTTTGCGGAAGCGCTTCAGAATGCTTTCTTGGCTTTCGCCGCTGCGCAATTCTACGCTCATGGATTTCACCCCCTCTCTGCTGTAAATCAGGCGACGCCCCGGCCCGTCGCAGGCTGTTGCCGCCGGCGCACGCAAGACCTATCACCGGCAGACAACATCATAAACCAGTATACTCTCAACATAAAGAGTATACTGGTTTTGACACCGGTGGGCAAACTATGCGGGGCGTGTCTCGATTATGATGTTCTGCCGCGTTGTAACTAGCCGGCGCTGCCCCGGCTTGCATCATCTTTGGATTCCGGCTCGCCGATGGTCCAGTCGGCCCCAGCGGCAGGGGGGCCACTTTCGGCCTGGCGCAGGCTCAAACCGACGCGCTGGCGGCGGCGGTCGACGCGCAGCACCTTAGCCAGAATTTTATCCCCCACGCGGATGGTCTTCAGCGGCTCCGCGACGGAGATGTCCGCCAACTCGCTGATGTGGATCAGCCCCTCGATCCCCGGCTCCAACTCGGCAAAGGCGCCGAAGTCTACGATGCGGGTGACAGTGGCGGGCACGATGTCGCCCGGCTTGTAGCGCTCTTCCACCGAATCCCACGGGTTGGCGAGCAGCCGCTTGCGGCTGAGCGCAATGCGCTGATTTTCCGGGTCAATACGAATGACTTGCACGTCAATCTTTTGACCGACTTCCAGCGCCTCGCGCGGGTGGTTGATGTTGGACCAGCCGATTTCACTGACATGCAGCAACCCGTCGGCGCCGCCGATGTCCACAAAGGCGCCAAAGGGGCGCAGGCTGCGTACCTCACCGTGGATGATATCGCCCACATTGAGCTTCTGGAAGAGTTCCTCACGGCGCTGGGCCTGGTATTCGCGCTCGGCGAGCGATTCGGACATGACCAGGCGGCGGCGGCGGCGCTCCACCTCGATGACCTTAAGGCGCATCATCTGCCCGATGCGCGTTTCCAACTCGGCGCGGCGCTGCTCTTCCGACAGGTTGCGGGGCATGTCCACGATATGGGAGGCGGGCACAAAGCCGCGCAGGTGGTTGAACTCCACCGTCAAGCCGCCCTTGTTGTAGCCGACGACGCGATGGGTAGTGATCTCGCCGCTCTCCAACAACTCTTGGGCGCGCACCCAGTCGCGCTGTTGCAGCGCATCAGCCATGCTGAGGACAAAGACGCCATCATCGTCCGGTTGGCGGGCCACGACGACGTCTACTGTCTGTCCTTCGCGCAGGCTCTTGACAAACTCCTGGTCTAGGCGCGCCAAGTCCGATTGGGGGACAACACCGTCCCGTTTGCTGCCCACGTTGACGAGGAGTTCGGAGGGTCGAATCTCTACGATCACCCCTTCGCGCAGATCGCCGCGCCCCGGCAAGTCGAGGTCGAGATCCTGTTCCAAGTATTGCTCGAACAGTTCCAGGTCGGATTCTTGTTGGGACTTGTTCTGGCCGCGCGCGTCGTCCATCTCGACATTGAATTGTTCCGCGTCTGCCATCGTAGAGTTGCTCCGCAAGAGTTGGTACCTTCATCAATAAGTAGATTGCTTAGCGGACCGCGACGGGTACGTGCATTGCTTTACAATGCACGCCCGATCTGTGCAAAGTCTGTAAGCACCGCACCGGGTGAACCGTATCCGCCGGAGTGCTGCAAGGCGATTTGCGCCTTACCTGGCAGGCAACGGTTGCGCTGGTCGCTTTGGGGTCGCGTGTGGATTCGGTGAACAGGTCACGCCCGCGCCACAAGGCTTGTCCAGTACTACGAATTATAGCAGCCCCCCAGAGGGGCGTCAAGGAAAAATTTTTGGCGCTTTGTGCAATTTCCTACAATCGCAGTAACCGTCGCACTTGCTGCCACACCTGCTTGAGTTGTTGCACGCGACTGGGGGCGACATGCTCGCCCGCATAGCGTACCTGGACAAAGGCCTCCGTCAATTCTTCGATGGCGTGGCGACCGTCGTCGTCGGCATGCAACCGTTCGGCCAAACGCGGCGCGTAGTGGAGCGGCGTCTCCGCGCCCTGGCGCGGCATCCCGGCTTCCTCGGCGCGATGGAGCAGCGAAAAATAAAAGTAGCGGATTTGGCGGTCCGGGTCCAACCCGCGCAGGCGCAACCAGCCCGGCAAGCCGTCGGTTTTGCCCGCCGCCAACGCCGCAGCCAACCGCTCTGCTCGGGCGCGGCGACGCTCGGCCTGCCAGTTTTGGTAGGCGCCGAAGAGCGTCAACCAGCGCAGCCGGATCATCTCCCACAGGCGACGCGCCCAGCCGAACCCGGTGCCCTTGCCGCTCAGGTAAATGTAGGCCGCATAGAGCAAGAGCGCGGTCATCAGCCCCCAGAAGATGACGCCGCCGGTCCAGGGTGGCAACTCAAAACCGCCCTCCGGCGGCACTTCGGGGAGCAGCTCGGTCAGGGGTTCGGGCGTAGGCGGGGGGGCTTCCGGCGGGGCCTCACCGCCCAGCCAAGCCATGAGCAGCATGAGCAAGGTGACGAAGAAGCGGAAGGTCTCGAAGATGGTGTTGACAAAAGTGGAAATGACGATGGTAAGAATTTGCGCCAAGTAGAAGGTGCCGCCCAGAGGCAACAGCGCCGCGACTATGCCCACGACCAGCAGCAGCGCCAGGGCATAGAGGGGCCAGTTGCGCAGGATATTGGGCGCGCTGGGGGTCTTTTGCAACGTCCAGCGCGCGCGCAAGAGCGCCAGCTGTCCCTGGCTGATCAACACCAGCCCCAGCAAAAAGTAGACGATGATGGAGCCGACGACAACGGGGTCAATGTTCTGGCGGATGGCGCCCAGAAAGCCGCTTTCGGGCAGGTCATAGCGCGACCCCGCAGCCAGGAGCACCAAGATGACGCCCCCGCCGACCCAGCGCGCCACAAAGCGGCGCAGGATCGCCGGGCGGTCGGTATAGACCGGGCGTGCCGTGTCCTGCCAACGGTCGTGGAAAGTGCGCGCGCTGTAGAGATCGTCGGGTTGCAAGGCCAACGCCAGCAGGTCGTCGGTCATGGCGGTGGACATAGCCCATGCCAAGCCCACCACCAGCAGCGCCACCAGGAAATAGCCGTCCAGCAAGGCGTCCATGGGGCGCAACAGAAAGAATTCCAGCCCGGGCCACGAGTCGGTGCTGAGCCAGATGGCAATGCGGATAGCCCCCAGCATCAAGGCCAATTCGGCGGCGCGCACACCCGCGCTACGATTGGCGCGTTGGCCCGGCTGAGCCAGCCAGGTCGTGGTCGCGGTGCCCACCAGCGACGCCAGCGCGCCCATCCCCGCCAGCAACAGCGTATACGCAGCGGGGATGTCCGGGACCAGCCGGCGCACAAAGGCCATCGTCGCCAAGACCAAACAGACCGCCATGATCGCCACCAAGATCGGACGTAGCAGAGAGAGCGTCCAGTCCTGGTCTGCCAAATCCGCTGTGCTGATGGTCGGTTGGTTTTGAGTCGGTTGGCTGTTCACACTTGCTTTCCCTACTCCCCACATTCCGCACCCTATGCAGTCGATCTGTAACAATTAGCGACATGAGGGCCGAGCAGCCGGAGTATTTGCTGATGCACGGGTAGCAGATTGAGCACTTGCCTGAAGACGACCTGGCCCTGATTGCGCACAAGGAGCAGATCGACTCCCTCGAAGATTTGGAAGACCCGGCGCAGCGTGGGAGTGGAGGTGGGTTTGCCCTTCTGGTCGGGGATGGTTTCGCCGTGTTCGGTCAGGGCCTGGCGTAGTTTGCGCTCCGCCAGGGCATACACGAGCAAGGCCAACCCCATGACCATGAGCAAGGCCATGATGCGCTGGGGGTTCTTGAGAAAGAGACTGTGGGCGAAGAAGAGCGGGTCCTTGAGGAAGCGAAAGCCCCGCTCCACCGCGACGCCCTGCTCCTTGTAGTGGGACAACATCTCTGGAGCAGCGAGTGACGTCGGCTCTAGAACGTTGGTGGCAATGATGAACTTGCCCAAACTACGCCTGGCCTCAATCAGTGCGCTCTCCTCCACGACCAACTCACCCTGCAGGGTGTACTTGACCAACGCAGGCTGCTCTCCCGCTGCCGGTCGGCCTGGTCGTGCATGACGCCATACTTCGTTCACTTGAGCCTCTTGCACCTGGTGGTAGCGCCAGCGGGCATTGAACCCTTGCTGCGCCGCCTGGGCATCCTCCGCACAATTGAAGTCCTGCTGACATACCTTGCGCCAGGCCTTGGTGGCGTCCGCCAACTCCCGCGCCTGTCGCCGCACCAAGCCCTCCAGTTCCCGGTCGTAGGCTGCTTGGGAGTAGACCAGCAGCCAGCGTTGGTCCACATCCCCGTACCGGCTGCTCACCTCGCAACCGTAGGTCTCCCCGGCCAAGCGCGTCAACTGTGCCGGTTCTGTGCTCCGCACCAGTTCCTTGGCGGCACTGATGGTCTCCGGCACCCGCATCAGCCAGGAAACTCCCTGCAGGCTTGCCAGGTTCTCGGCGCTGTAGCCGGCGCTGTCCATCACAAAGATAACCTGCTCATCCTCCTGGAGTTGGCGACAGTAGTTCCGCACCATCTCGGGAAAGGCGTGCTTGTCACTGCTGTTGCCGCTTAAGACTTCCAACCAGACCGGCAACGCTGAGGCCTGACTGGTGATCAGTTGCACCACTGCCTGCTTCAGTTCCGGGCGGTGGTCGCGTGAATAGCCGTGGGTCACTTCGATTGCCTCTTGGTCGGGCTCGGCACTGTCATAGACCCCATGCAGGTGGAAGCTGCTGCTGTCCAGATGCACAAAGCGGTGCTCGATCCCATAGACCTGCAGCGCATGGGCAGCTACGCCGGCAAAGACCTCGGTTATGCCCGCACTGTACAGGGCATCCAGCCCCCGCCCCAACACATCGTCGTTGAAGTCCGCCGCCGTCAACCCCTCGTCGATGAGCAGTTCCACCGGCTTGTTGGACAAGTACTCCGGCATGAGATAGAGCGCCCGTCCGCTGAATCCCAGCGCATTGAGCACCAGCGCCATCACGGCTTGTCCACAACTCACCTTGCGTTGACTCCCGCCGACCTGGGCGTCGATCCGCTCCACCAGCGCGATCTCCCGGCAGATGCCTGCCACAATGCCCAAGTGGTCTATCCGCTGTGTCTCATAGCTCGTTTCCTGGTTCATGCACCCCAGTCTGCCAGATATTCCCCGTTCTCGCTACTGAGGGTGCGGAATGTGGGC